>CAJQNM010000683.1 GCA_905479665.1 uncultured Saprospiraceae bacterium | reverse complement strand
AAGATTTTACTGTGCAGACTGTGCACATACCCACCTTGTCTGATACCAATCTTATCGTCAAGCTCTCTCCATTGAGTTATTCACTAAGTGCGGTAGAAATATCGGCACGTCGAGCTCAATTATTTGCTTTGCGACAGATGAAAGATGTCGAGGGTACATCCATCTATGCGGGTAAAAAAACAGAAGTCGTCTTGATGGATCTGGTTATGGGAAATTTGGCCACCAATAATAGTCGACAAATTTATGCCAAGGTAGCAGGCTTAAATATTTACGAAGGCAGCGATGGGGGTCTGCAGCTGGGCATCGGTGGTCGTGGGCTCGACCCCAACCGCACTGCAAATTTTAATACTCGACAAAACGGCTACGACATCAGTGCCGATGTATTGGGCTATCCCGAAAATTATTACACCCCGCCTTCAGAGGCGCTTGCTGAAATTCAAATTGTGCGAGGAGCAAGCTCATTGCAATACGGCACTCAATTTGGGGGCCTCATTAATTTCAAATTACGCCAGCCACGCAAACCTGGTTTTACGTTTACCACCAATCAGACCATCGGATCATTTAATCTCTTCAATAGCTTCAATCAGTTGGGCTACAAAAGTGAGAAGGTCAGTGCCACTGCCTGGGTAAACTACAAACGCGGTTCAGGATATCGGAAAAATTCTGATTTTGAATTAGTGAGTCTATTTGCCCAAACCTCATTTAAGCTAAGTGCTAGAGCAAAGCTAAGTGCAGAAGTCACCGTCTTTAAATACTTGGCTCAACAAGCAGGGGGACTCACTGATCAACAATTTCGCCTGGATCCACGCCAGAGCACACGTACCCGAAATTGGTTTGAGGTAGATTGGAAACTTATTAATCTGCGCTGGGATCAAACGCTAAGGAATGAGGCTAAATTCTCCGTCTCCCTTTTTGCACTTGATGCAGGACGGAATTCCGTCGGCTTTCGAGGCAATCCCAAAGATCTCAATGAAAACCCGATCACAGCTCTTGACGAACAAAGCTCGGATGGAGAATATATTTTACCACGAGACCTCATTATTGGCCGATTTCGGAATGTAGGTGCAGAGGCCAGATATTTAAAGAAATATAGTTTATTCGATCGTAAGAATGTAGGTCTTCTGGGCGTTAAAATGTACCGCGCCAATAACCGTTCTGTCCAGGGTGCCGGATCGAGTGGTGAGGACGCAAATTTTGGCCTCGCTACGACAGAATTTAATGACTACCCCAACCAATCCAATTTTAATTTTCCCAATCGCAACCTTGCTCTGTTTGGTGAGAATATTCTGTACGCTAACGAAAACCTAAAAATAACCCCCGGTTTCCGTTTCGAATATATACATACTCGATCCAGTGGAACCTACCAGCAAGTGGTTTTCGACAATGCTGGCAATGCAATCGCCATCAGACCTCTTAGGGATGACCGATCACTGCAGCGCTCATTGCTTTTACTTGGTCTTGGTATGGAATATCAGATCTCAGCAAGTGCCACCATTTATGCCAACCTATCCCAAAACTATCGGTCGGTTACCTTTAGTGATATCCGGGTCGTGAGCCCTACCTTTCTGGTAGATCCTGACATCAGTGACGAACGCGGCTGGACCAGTGATGTGGGTCTTCGGGGGAAGATTCAAAAGAAGGTCTCTTACGATGTGGGCATCTTTGGAGTAAAGTACCGCGACCGCATCGGTATTATTCTTGATGATCGGGCCAATCGTGTGCGAAAAAACATTGGTACTGCCCTGATCGGAGGTATCGAATCTCTGGTGCAGATTAATCTTGACCAATGGTGGCGTACGGAAAACGCTGATCAGTTCAAACTCAACGTCTTCATCAACAGTGCGCTGACCTTTTCAGAATATACGGCATCGTTAGATCAAAACGTGTCTGGCCGTCGGGTAGAATTTATTCCACTCCTCAATCTTAAGACGGGCATACAATTGGGCTACGCAAATTTTAGCCTCTCTGCTCAGTATAGCCACTTGTCTCAACAATATACCGATGCACAAAATTCTCCAGCTGCACAGGATGGAGACGCACGTAGTGGTATCATTGGTCCCATACCTGACTATGGCATTGCTGATCTCACCCTATCTTATCAATGGAAGAATATCAGCATATCTGGTGGTGCAGGAAACGTATTTGATCAGCCCTATTTTACCAGAAGAGCAACTGGCTATCCTGGTCCAGGCATTATTCCTTCGGATGGAAGATTATACTTTCTTACCTTTTCATTCCGAAATTTATAAGCAAGCTCATCTCTCGAATATCAAGATTGCACATGAATAGATATATAGTTGCATTGGTGACAGCTTTAGTAATGGTACTTGGCATACCTCTCATGGCCCAGACTCCCAACATCATCGTGCATGGAAGGGTCGTAGAAAGCAACAACAATTTGCCCATCGAGTTTGCCACCGCCATACTTAAAAGTACCGTTGGCGATGAAGTGCTGAGTGGCACAACGACCGATGAGCGTGGCGTGTTCGAAATGATTGCCAACACTGCGGATTTTCAGATAGAAATTAGTTTTATCGGCTTTGTCGTTCAGGTTATTTCTGATTTCGAGGTGGTAAACAATAAGGTTGAGTTAGGCATCATCACCCTGGAAGAAGAAAGTGAGATTCTGGATGAGGTAGTTGTGAGGGCCGAAAAATCACAGACCGAATTTAAACTAGATAAGCGCATTTTTAATGTCGGGAAGGATCTCAGCTCGACAGGAGCCAGTGCACTTGAAGTACTCAATAATGTACCCTCCGTCAATGTAAACATCGAGGGAGAAATAAGTCTGCGCGGCAGTCAGGGAGTCCAGATACTGATCAATGGCAAGCCATCTGTCATTGCCAGCGAGCAAGGCAGTGCCTTGGGCACCATCACAGCAGAGATGATCGATAAGATCGAGGTGATCACCAATCCCTCAGCAAAGTATGATGCTGAAGGGACGTCCGGAATCATCAACATCGTAATAAAGAAGGAAGAGCGCAAAGGAATAAATGGATCAGCCACAATCAATGTGGGTACGCCACACAATCATAGTTTTGGATTAAGCTTAAATAAGCGCACTGAAAAATTAAATCTGTTCACGCAGCTCGGCGTGGGCTATCGCAGATTTCCGGCAGAAACCAGCTCCATCAATCGAGATCTTGTCAATGGCACGACCGTAAACAGCATCGGGAAGCACGATAAGAATGAAAATTTTTACAATCTCGTCCTGGGTACAGACTTTCACATCAATAAATATAATGTGATTACTCTCTCCGGTCAATTTGCCTACGAAATTGAAGATGAAAATTCATTGACCGATTTTGATTTTCTCAATGCAGGACAAATTACGTCCAGTTGGATACGCAGTGAAGAAACCGAGGCCACCAATCCTAAATACCGCTACGAACTCCAGTACAAGAAAAGCTATCCTGACCATGAAGATCACATGTTGCTTTTCAGTGCCCTTGGTAATTTGTTTGCCAAGGATCAATCTTCCTCATTTACAAACATGATCACGCTCGGTACTGAGGCTGCATCACCGCAGCGCACGCGCAGCGATTTTAAAAATGTAGAACACACCTTTAAGCTTGACTACACCAAACCGCTTCAAAATAAATTTACCCTCGAAACCGGCGCTCAATATGTAATCAATGACGTCGGCAACGATTTTGTGGTCAGCAGATTTACCGATGGGATCTGGATCGATCAAGCCAATCAAACCAATGTTTTTGAATGGGAGCAAAAAGTACTCGGTGCTTATACCACCGGTGCCTACGAAGGCGATGCCTGGGGACTAAAATTAGGTCTGCGCATGGAGCACACTGACGTGGGTACCTTCTTATTTAATACGAGCCAAAAGAATGATCAAAAATACACCAATCTCTTTCCGTCGGTTCACACTTCGTACAAAATTAGTCCCAAGGTTTCTATTCAAGCAGGGTACTCGCGCAGAATATTTAGGCCACGCATGTGGGATTTAAATCCCTTTACCAACGTTCGCAATAATTTTAGCATCCGCACCGGAAACCCTGATCTACAACCTGAATACAGTGACTCTTATGAGATAAATAGTATTTACATTTTGGGGAAAGCCTCGATGAATATTGGAGTATACCATCGCTTTACCACGGATGTCGTAGAGCGAATTTCCACCTTCAAAGACAATGTAAATACCAGCATGCCCATCAATCTGGGCACGAACAGATCCACTGGTGTAGAATTTAACGGGAAGTATTCAGCAAGTAAAAAACTCTCCTTTAATGGTGATGTAAACTTCAACTATTTCATGCGGGAAGGAACTTGGGATGCCACCTCTTTTGATTTTAATGCCAGCCAGTGGAGCAGCAAACTAACCTCCAAAATCAAGCTCCCGAAGGAAATTGATTTTGAAGTAACCGGGCACTATCAATCGAAAGTCAAGTCACTCCAGAGTGTCTATTCAGCCAATCTCTTTCTTGACATCGGCTTGCGCAAAAAAATTATTGGCGGCAAAGGTGTTTTTAGCTTAAGTATCCGGGATGCATTTGCTTCCCGTGTACGAGAGAGCACTACCGACCAACCCAATTTCTATCTCTTCAGTCGTCAGCAACGTGGTCGATTTATAACTTTCGGGTTTAGTTATGGTTTTGGCAAGGGAGAAGCGATGGAATTTTCGGGGCAAAAACGACGCTAAAAGACAACGTAAGGCCCTGCATCCAGATCATATTGATACATGCATTGATGTACTAAAATTCAATCTGAATGTACTTAGTCGGGAATTTGAAAATCTGGTGGATTGTTGTTGTCTTTTTGGTGCCTTTTAAGAATCATACAACTGCACAACAACCCAAGACATTTTATGTGGGCCATAGTCTCAGTGACCAAATACCCGACATGGTCCAATCCCTATCTGACGACCATCCCGACGTCGACTTTCAGTGGGCCTACCAATCCATACCGGGAGCACCCTTGCGCTGGCAGTGGGATCGAAAAGCTGCCCAGGACTATACGCAAAATCCACCCCAGTACTATGCATTCTATGATCCTGTGGGAGGATTACCGGTTGGAGATTTTGACGTCTTGATCCTGACAGAGGCCGTACCCCGCTACGCTGCCATAATAGACGAAACGTACGCATATACGGACAGTTTCTACAATTATGCACTTGCCCACAATCCTGATATTCGTATATATCTCTACGAGGACTGGCATTGCCTGCTCAGCGACACAGTCACTGGCTGTGACTATGATGTCAGTTCCAACCCATGGCGACAGCGACTGGATGATGATCTGCCCATGTGGGAACAAGTGGTGGATACCCTCAATACGAAGTATCCCGAAAATACTCCGGTTTGTCTGATCCCCGCGGCTCAAGGGCTTGCTATGCTTTACGATTCTATTTACGCAGGGGCCGTGCCAGATCTTCAGCAGATCGAGGATATATTCAGCGACGATATTCATCTCAATGACGTGGGTAAATACTATGTAGCCTGTATCCATTTTGCCATGGTCCACGAAATCTCTCCGGTAGGACTTACGCCCCAGACACAAGTTTGGTGGGGCGGAGATTTTGATCCTCCCAGCCCTCAGCTAGCGCTAAAATTTCAGGAACTCGCCTGGGAAATCGTGAACACCTATCCCTTGTCTTGTTTACACAACTCCACTACCAGTAGCGACATTTCCGTAGATGCGCTGAGTCTCTCCATCCTTCCCAATCTGACAGATGATGTTTTTGAGATCGATGGACTGTTGGGTCAATACACGATCCAAATTTTAGACGCGGCGGGAAGCATTCATCAGACGATATCCAACTCCCAAAGTCGCATCGAGGTTCATCTGGCGGACTTACCCTCTGGCCTCTATTTTATTCGAGTAGTAAATGACCTAAACTCAAATATTGCCATTGAAAAGGTGTTGAAGTATCAATAGTATTTAACTCCCCACCCGACTACCTTCGCTCTCTAGTCCGGTCTTGCGATTGCGAGACTTTATTTCTTGATTGCCAAAATTGTAGCTCAGTGAAATACTCGCTCGACGACTATCCCAATTGCCGCTGCCACTGGAGACCAAACCATTAAAGCGTGAAACACCCTCCCAGCCACTTTGGTAAAAAAGGTCTTGCGCACTAATTTTTACATTGAGCTTTCGGTCAAGAAACTTTTTCTGCAGACCTAGATTTAGTGCCCAACTTGTCTCATAGAGAAAGACTCCTCCCCAAACACCTGGGCCGGAAAAATAGCCAGACACTTCCGCTTGAAAATCTTTGGGCAAGTCGACCGTCTGCTGCGAGTAGATGTTGTAGCTCCACGCCTGCACGTCTACTACTGCGCCATCTCCATAATCGGCTTGATTATCGAGGCGTGAAGCATTAAAATTAAAATAAGAATTCCATTTGTCAGTCACCTGAACTGGCGCCGAAATGTTCATGCTGTAGATCGTCTGGTTGGCCAGGTTTTCCCAGGTGATAAAGTTTGCTCTCTTATCATCTGCACTTGGACCGATAAGTCGTGTGATCTGATCGATGGTTCTGCTGTAGGCCAACTTGAAATTGTACCGATAGTTGAGCGTATATCCCAGCTCTATATTATTCACAATTTCGGGCTGAAGAAAAGGATTTCCCTTTTCAAAAGACAATTCAGACAATTGATTGTTAAACGGATTAAGTACTTGATATTCTGGTCGATTTATGCGCCGTCCATAATTTAGGCTAAGTACATTTTTGGGGTCAATGTTGTAGGTCAACCCGGCCGAAGGAAACCAGCTCAGATAATTAAATTCTACCGGTTCTTCATTGAGGTCAGAGGCAAAGGCCTGCAGATTTCCTGTGGCGTCGGTATGCTCTGTACGCAGCCCAAGGGAATAATTCCATTTCTTATCGAGTGCCCCAGAAAGGTTCACGTATCCTGCCGCCACATTCTCATCATAGTCAAAAGTATTGGACCGCCGATCATCTCGCAGGTCGCCACCATCCAGACGATCAAAAAACAAGAATGTGTTGTCACTACCTACCCGGCTGAATTTTCCGCCAAAGCCCAAATTCTGCGACCCGATTTTCGTTTCGTAGTCGATCTTTCCGGTATAGATTTGAATGGATCGTGGGGTATCGAAGAAATTGACAAATTCAGTAAGCACTTGCTCTCCCCGTGGATCAAAGTACTGGTTGGGCTGCACACGTTGCGATTGAATCTGGTAATTGCCATAATCCAAATCGATATTCAGCAGGCGGTCGCCCTGGGCGTAGCGATAGCTGATATTGTAAGTATATTGATCTCTCTCATTGGTGGTGGTGTTATTGGCAACGAGGATGGAATCAATCATCTTACTTGACTGCGGTGAAATCTCCAGAATATTCGAATTTCTTCCATCATTTTCATTTTGTCGGGTACTTACCAACACGCCGAGCGTATGATTTTCCGAGAGGAATACATCGACTCCAGCTCGTACATTAAAGCCCAGATTACTATTTCTCCAGCGATTAAATTCACTGAGAAAAATATCATTTTGCGTACTCTGAAACTGGATCTCGTTAAAATAACTTCCTCCAGAGACTCCGACATTGCCAAACACATTGAGCATCTTGTTGCGGTAATTTCCACTGGCACTGTAGTTTGAGCGGAAGTACTGCCCTTGGCTGGCATTTAGACTCATAGATCCATTGGCGCCGATGCTGCTGTCTTTCTTCAGGCGGATGTCAATGATGCCCGCATTTCCTTCGGCTTCGTAGCGGGACCCCGGATTGGTTATTATTTCGATTCGATCGATTTGCTCAGCAGGTAGATTTTGTAAATAATTGCTCAGGTCATCTCCGGTGATCGGGAGACGCTTACCATCCACATACAGCAATACACCAGACCGGCTTAAGACCGAGATATTTTGGTTGTTGTCGACTAGCACACCGGGAGCCTTGCGCAACAATTCGATCGCATTTTGCCCAGAGCTATTGATTGTCCCTTCGACATTAAATACCGTGCGATCAGCCTTCACTTCGAGCAGGGCTCGTGTCGCGGTCACCGTGGCAGTAGCCAGATCAACGGCCAACGCATCGAGCGCCATCTTACCCAGATCAAGGTCTTCAGTTGCTGCCCAGGAGATTTGCTTTTGCAGGCGCTGAAAACCTACATACGACACATCTAGAAAATACTCACCAGCAGCGATCCCAGGCAGTTCAAAGTATCCTTCTTCATCCGTAGGGACGACTTTGACCAGTGAGCTGTCTTCGGCAGCATTGAGACTTACGTTGGCAAAGATGAGCGGATCGCCATCTCCGCCCGAAAGCGACCCTGAGATCACCGGACCCTGAGCATTGATACTTAGACATGTACACGTAAAGAGCAGAAAGTAGAGAGTTCTCATTCATTAATTTTTTAGTTCGTATCGGGTAGAGATTGACAAGCATCAAGCGCTACGATAGGGGAGCAACTTTCCCCAGGGACAAGACGTAAGCTGCGGCCAGATAGTTGCCAGGGCAGTCATTTTTTCGACGAATGGAAGGGAAGTGGGTATAGGATTGCAGATATAGAGGTTGGAGTTGGATCAAGTTTTTGCCAATGTGGACATAGAATGTTATCAACATCCATTCTTGCGGAAGTACCTCGTACTCACGATGGGTGAGATAATGCTGCTAGAACTTCACCATGCAAAAACAAATTCACCTCCTCTTCTTCCCACCCAATTCGTATTTGCCGCTGACTTATACCTACTTGCTTTGCAAGTTGCGTGAGTTGTAGTCGCGTGAGGGATTATGCTCTGCATTAAAATTACCAATCACGATCTCTCCATGTGCCCAACGTATGCATTTCGACAGAAGATGTCGGAATGCCTTATCATCAAAGTAGTCAAACAATCCGGCCGACCATACCAAATCAAATGTTTGATTGGTTCCAAATTTAAAAACACTCTTGTTGATGTATTGGACTTGCTCCTCATAGTCTTTCGTTACGTCTTTCGCGTACGCAATTGCCTCTGGACTACTTTCCACACAGAGAATTTCTAAATCAACCGAATATTGACTAGCAAGATCAAGCAACTCTTTAATATCTCGTGCTGGCCCACTTGCAATATTCAGGATACG
>CAJQNM010000682.1 GCA_905479665.1 uncultured Saprospiraceae bacterium | reverse complement strand
CCACTGGTACCCAAACTCCGATTGGTCGTGATGCCTTCGGGGGAGAAATTCTCCATTTGCTCGACCTCGCCTTCGGCAATGTTTTCCCAATCCCAGGAAAGGTAGATCTGATGAGTTTGTTCCACATACCGATATGCGGTAAAGGTGGCCTTGGGCATGGATTCAAGATCTTCAAAAACCATGTCCGTGTTGTGCGAATGGTAAAAAGTGAAGGTGCCGATCAAGAGCCCGATGCATGCGGCCGCAGCGCTCCAGCGCCATGCCGCCGAAGCAGTGACTTTGCCTTCGTCTTGATCCAAACGTTTTTCCAGGCGATCCCACACCCTTTGAGAAGGCTGGATTTCCAGATCTTTTGCTTGGTGGCGGAATGCTTTTTCTAACGAATCATTCATATCACTTCTCTGCAACTTTAATGGCCAAAAGGTTATGCGCTTGCCAATCTCTCCGCGGTGCTTCGAGCTTGGTAGGTGCATTATTCACTATTCACTATCCACTATTAACTATTTAGCTCGCCTCGGCTACGATATTTTTTTTTACTAAATCTCTTAATTTGCTTTTCGCTTGGATCAATTGCGATTTTGAGGTATTGATGCTGATACCAAGCAGCTCTGCTATTTCTCGATGCTTGTATCCTTCGATAACATATAGATTAAAAACGGTGCGGTATCCAGGAGCTAAGTGATCAAGCAATTTCAACAAATCTTTTTCATATAATCTTTCTTCGGTCAAATCATCGTGCATGGGTTGTATCGCAATCGAATCAATCGTGAGATGTAGATTATTCTTCTTGCGCAGAAACATTAATGACTCATTGATCGCGATTCTCTTTATCCAACCCTCGAAGCTACCAGTGCCGCTATATTTTCGAATGTTCGAAAATATCTTATAAAACGTCTCCAAGAGTACATCTTCTGCATCTTCATGCCGCTTGAGATATCGGCGGCAGATGCCAAAGAGCACTCCAGAATATTTCTCATACAGGATCTCCTGCGTCTGTCGGTCTCCAAGTAGACAGCCTTTGATCAGATCCTGCTCATTCATCTCTCTTACAAACGTTGAGGGTGCTCATCTTTATTTTACGAGCGTATGCTTACAAGATGCCACGATGTTTGCGTTTTGGTGTATACTCAATCGTGCATAAATCTCAAATGCTGATTTTGGGTTATATCTTTGGGACATATTATAGTCAGAAGAAATCTAATATATGTCGGAGTCAAGTAGTCATTACAGTCCAGAATCTACGGAGAGTCGCTGGTACGAGCATTGGATGGAACAGGGGTATTTTAGATCTAAGCCTGACGAGCGAACCCCATTTAGCATCGTGATTCCACCTCCCAATGTGACGGGTGTGTTGCATATGGGCCATATGTTAGACAATACCATTCAGGATGTCTTGATCCGCAAAGCGCGGAAGGAAGGCCTCAATGCGTGTTGGGTGCCGGGTACGGATCACGCCTCCATTGCGACAGAGGCCAAGGTAGTGCGCTGGTTGCGAGAAGAAAAAGGGATTTCCAAACGCGATATTTCACGACAAGAATTTCTCAAATATGCCTGGGAGTGGACCGATAAATATGGGGGCATCATCCTTACGCAACTAAAGCGACTGGGAGCCTCATGCGATTGGGACAGAACGGCCTTTACAATGGACGAAGACCGGTCTGAACAAGTCATTCAGGTTTTCATTGATCTATACAGTAAGGGGCATCTCTACCGGGATTATCGCATGGTAAACTGGGACTCGAAGGCACAAACTGTTTTGAGTAACGAAGAGGTGCTTTTTTCTGATGAGCAAACCAATCTCAACTTCGTACGCTACCCCATCGAGGGATCTGAAGGAGAGTTCATAACCATTGCGACGACCCGACCTGAGACGATTTTGGGAGATACTGCCATCGCCGTACATCCAGAAGATGAACGATATGCACATTTGCGTGGAAAAAATGCGATCGTACCCATGGTGGATCGAGTGATACCCATCCTGTTTGATGACTATGTCGATCGGGAGTTTGGTACGGGGGCGCTTAAGATTACTCCCGCCCATGATATCAATGACTATGAGATCGGAAAAAAGCATTCGCTCGAAGTCATCGATGTGCTGACTGATGATGGACACATGAGTGAGGCTGCTCAATTTTTTATCGGCGACGACATGATTGATGCCCGTAAGAAAGTAGTGGCTTGGCTCAAGGAGCATGATCAGATTGACAAGATCGAACCCTATCGGCACAGTGTCGGAAGATCCGAGCGTACCAACGTAATCGTCGAACCAAGGCTCTCTCTCCAGTGGTATGTTCGCATGGCTAATCTAGCAAAGCCAGCGCTGGAGGCAGTGATGAATGATGAGGTAGAGTTTTTTCCAAAAAACCAAAAGAATACCTACCGCCACTGGATGGAAAATATCCGAGATTGGTGCATCTCGCGCCAGTTGTGGTGGGGGCATCAGATCCCTGCTTACTATGTTGGCGAGGAGGTATTTGTAGCCAAAACAGCCGAAGAAGCACTGGCTGCAGCACAAGAAAAACTGGGCCGGCCGGAGCTCACACGAGCTGATCTCAAGCAAGATGAGGATGTTCTTGATACCTGGTTTAGCTCTTGGTTATGGCCTTTCAGTGTTTTTAATGGTCTGAATACGAATGAGGAGGTGGAGTACTACTATCCGACATCGGTGCTCGCCACGGGCTGGGATATTATTTTCCTTTGGGTAGCTCGTATGATCATAGCGGGCTATGAGTTTAAAGGCGAGCGACCTTTTGAAAAAGTGTACTTCCATGGCATGGTGCGCGACCAGCAACGCCGAAAAATGAGCAAGTCACTGGGCAATTCTCCAGATGCGCTCGAACTCCTGGATACCTTTGGCGCAGACGGCGTGCGTTTTGGCATGATGTCATGTTCTCCCGCAGGTGCAGATCTGCTCTTCGATGAAAAGCTGTGCGCGCAAGGGCGCAATTTTTGCAATAAGATGTGGAACTCCCTGCGCCTGATCGAGGGGTGGGAAGTGGCAGACACTGCGCCGCTGGATCACGAACTCCTGGCGATTGAGTGGATGAAAGCGAAGATTACCGCGACCTGGCAAGAATTGCAACATGATTTCACAACCTTCCGATTGTCTGAAGCTCTGATTAAGCTATACATACTTATATGGTCAGACTATTGCAGTTGGTACTTGGAAACGATCAAGCCTGGTCGGGATCAGCAGATTTCCGCACAGACGGTACAGGACACAAAAGACATCATGAAATCGATGATGAATATTTTGCACCCTTTTATGCCTTTTATCACGGAAGAAATTTGGCAGCGCGTACGAGGGCCGGAAGATGGGGATTGCATTGTCAGTCCATTTCCAGAGTCCGGCACACTCGACCAGTCATCGCTAGATCGCTTTGAGTACCTAAAGAATATCATTTCGAAGATTAGGGATTTGCGCAATCAAAATGGTGTGAAGGCACGTGAGCAGGTCACTTTACTGACCACACCTTCGCAGCAAGAAGAGGGCTATTTCAATCATCCGGGATTTTCAAGCGTTTTGCAAAAACTGGGTTTTGTGGAAAACCTAAATATAGTTACAGAGGCTCCGGAAGATAAACAGGCACTGGCTTTTGTGGTCAGCACTTCAAAATTCTACCTGATGCTTGAGCAGGAAATAAATGTAGAAGATGAGCTGGCCAAATACCGCGAAGAATTAATCTATCAGGAAGGCTTTGTCAAGTCAGCCACCAAGAAACTTAGCAATGAACGATTTGTGCAAAATGCTCCCGCTGCGGTGGTTGCTAAAGAGCAACAGAAACTCGACGATGGTGAAAAACGGATTGTAATTATAAAGGAAACGATTGCCCGGCTGACAGTTAATAGTTAATGATGAGTCTCCTCCGGAAACTCACCAAATCAAAAATGGCTCTTTTGGCGATCTTTCCATTTTTCTCAACTGGCTGATACTCAGGCATCACCCAATTTCGAAAAAGCGTAAATTTCATCCAAAATAGTCTCATTTTGTGAAGATGGCACTTTCCGGAGGAGACTCAATATTCACTATTCAAACTATGCATAAACCAAAAAAAAAGGATGCCCGATCTACAGACATCCTTTTCTATTTCGCAAGAGCCTAGCAATTTAGCAGCAGCCCCCCATTATCAATTATTAACTGTCAATTTTCAATTGCTTCCCTAGTGCGCCACAATAATACTCTCCGTTTGACTCCCATCGCGAGTTGCTATTCGCACGAGGTAATTTCCAGAAGGATATTGATTGACGTCAAACAGCTGAGTATGCTGAGTTACATTTGGCAGAACTTTTACCTGTAAGATTTTGCCTGAGGCATCGGCAAGAAAAACATTGACGTCTGTCGGTGCCTCAAATGCCAAATCAACGCTAAGGTGATCTCTTGCTGGATTCGGATAGATTTCTACCGAATGCTCCGGAAGAGGGGCATCATTTACTCCTGTAGAA
>CAJQNM010000681.1 GCA_905479665.1 uncultured Saprospiraceae bacterium | reverse complement strand
TAAAATGGCAAATCCTGCAAAATAGCGGGACAGTTTTGACACACGCTGCTCAGCGGCATATTGCAGTGCATACTGATCATCAGCAAAATCATAGTCGAATGAGAAGCCGGGATTGTATGTGTTGTACAAGTCTTTCAAGCTAGCGATAGCTTCGGCTTCTTGGCCCGCTTCGATGCGCACCATAATATTCCAGGCATTTTTGGGAGACAGCCAAAAGAAGAGAGGATTTACCTCAGAGTGTAGTGATTGAAAATGAAAGTCCTTGACCACTCCAATGATCTCCAGATCGTATTCGTCCCAAAGCCTGATGCGCTGGCCAATGGGATCTTCCAAGCCCATAATTTTTATGGCCGCCTCATTAAATATTATTTTAGAAGTATCTGATCCAAATTCGCGAGAAAAGTCCCTGCCCGATACCATCTCGACTCCGATGGTTTCAAGTAGGTCATAATCAGTGCGAATATTTTCAAAGAGGGTAATTTTGTCGGGATCTTTTCCCTCCCAGGTCAAACCACTCGTATTATTATTCCTGCCAATCAGGGTATGCCCAATCGAGGAGGCATTGGCGATGCCCGGCAGTCTTTTGGCTTCATTTATGAAGGCATCCTTTTGCTCTTCAATACGTCCATTGCCAGCAAAGAAAAGCAAATTGTCTTTTTCGTATCCCAGATTCTTGTTTTGCACAAACTGTACCTGACGATAAACGACAGAGACAGCCACGATCAAGAATACGGACAAAGAAAATTGAAAAATGACGAGTCCGCGACGTGCCCATAGTTCACCCAGGGATGTGCGGAGCTCACCTTTTAGAACAGTCCCTGGGTCAAAAGAGGATAGATAGAGAGCAGGATAGCTGCCGGCAAGTAGACCCGTAATTAGGGTGATGGCAAGAAAGCCTGCGATCATCTCGGGAGATAGATGGAGTGCGATTTCCTTGTCCGTAATCAAATTAAAATTTGGAAGGAAAACCCAGACTAGGAATACGGCGAGCAGGGCTGAAAAACCTGTGATCAACAATGATTCCCCGAGAAACTGCGAAATCAAGAATTTTCTATCTGCTCCGACAGTTTTCTTTACGCCTACCTCCTTGGCTCTTCGGGTGGCACGAGCAGTCGATAAATTCATGAAATTAATGCAAGCGATGATTAGAATGAAAATGGCTATAATTGAGAATAATCGCACATATTCGATTCGGCCTCCCGCCTGAATGCCATCTTTATAGCGTCCATATAGATATCGATCTGCATAGGGCTGTAAAAAGAGTGTCACGTTCGATTGCTCGTTGCGGTCCTTGATAAAATCCTTGATTTTTTCATTCACTGCGATTGCATCTGTTCCGGGTGCAAGTGTTGCAATGGTTCGAGGTCCGTTGCTACCCCAGCTTCTCAGCCACTCTTGTTGCTGCTGCATTTTTTCAAACGGAAGGAGCATGTCGAACCGCAGCGAAGATTGGGCTGAGATGTCTTCAAAAACACCGGCAATTGTCAGTGGCTCCTCATGGTCCAGCTCGATGGTTTCGCCCATTGCAGCCGGGGCAGATCCAAAAAGGGCCTCGGCTTTTTCTCGAGATAAGACAATGTTGTTGATCTCTGCCAGGGCGTGCTCGACTTGCCCTTCAATTAAACTAAAGCTGAGTAGTTGGAAAAAATCTGAACCAGCATAATAGCCGGTCGCGCCGATGTTCTTATCCTCAAGGGACAATGTGTAACGATTGGGCCAGGTCAGGGTTGCTGCATGTTCGATCTCAGGTATTTCCTCTTTGAGTGCTTGTGCCAGCGGACCGGGGGTAGAGGTGGTGGTCATCACTGCATCAGCGTAATCTTGATGCTCCATGAGCTGATAGAGCCGATCTTCCTTGGCGTGAAATTTATCGACTTGCAGCTCGTCATTGACCCAGAGGAAAATAATCAGTGCACAGGCCAGCCCTGTTGAAAGCCCAATCAAGTTGATCAGAAAAGAGCCCTTCTGTCTACTGATATTTCGCAGGGCAAGTGTGAAAATATGTCGGAACATGGGTTGCTCGTATTTAGTTGCAAGACTTAAGAGCCTTCAGGAGGAGAGACGGAAGGATAGTCAGGAAAGTTGCATGGTTCCCAAAAAGCTGTTAAACCAGTGAAAACGTGCTCACTCTATAGCCTAGGGTTGTAATTTACGAAGGACTTCATGCACATCTTACGAGATATAAAATTTGCTTTTCGCCAGGCTCTCGGTAAGCCAGCCTTATCCATACTTATGACACTGGGTATTGCCTTGGGTGTATGTGCCAGCCTCCTCTTGGCACGCTATATTTTGTGGCAATACAGCTTCGATCGCTTTCATGATAACGGTGCAAATATTGTTCGGGTACAAAATGACCACTTGATCGATGGTCAGGTGGTGAGTCGCAATGCCATGACATATTCCGGAGTGCCTGTCCTGGCCAAAGAGCGATTTCCGGCAGTAAAAGAATATGTAAGGTTGGGACACTGGATTGCCAATGATGTCTTATTCAGACACGACGAGGCCCTGTTTCGAGGCAAGGACTGTCTCTTTGCCGATGCATCTTTCTTTGATGTGTTTTCTTTTAAGCTGCTCAAGGGCGATCCCAAGACAGCGCTTACGGCACCAAACTCACTTTTGCTGACTGAAGCAGTGGCCCTGAAGTTATTTGGCGACGATGACCCCATGGGGCAGGAAGTACTCTTCGAAAATTTTAAGACGTTTGTGGTGACGGGAGTAGTCGAGGATCCGGGACCACGCTCTCACATCCAGTTTGATCTACTGGCATCGATGTCTACGATGTCAAATTGGGGTCTTCAAGTCTATGGAGATGACCAATTTGAATCCAGCTATGTATATGCCTATCTGCAGCTTCAGGAGCAGGCGGATCTTGCAAAATTGACTGAAGATCTGAATCAAGAAGTGGCTGCGATCAAAGCAAGTGATCAGCAAAAGGACCGTTTTGCTTTGCAGCCGCTGGAAGAAATCCATCTGTACTCCAAACTCGAAAACGAATTGGGCGAGACTGGCAATGGTGAAAATCTGCGAGTATTGGCGATCATTGCACTACTCATCATTGTGCTGGCCTGGCTCAACCACATCAATATTTTCTCGGCCCTCGGCGTAGATCAGTTTGGCTCACTGAGTATTAGGCGCATTGTCGGCGCCGAAAGACGTCACCTTTTCCAGCAGGTCTTCTTTTCGGGAGCAATCTACAGCGTGGCAGGATTAGTGCTAGGGTTGGTGATGTTGGCGGCCTTCCAACCGCTATTGGCAAATCTTTTTGACATTCCTGCTCTACAGCTTTCCAGCCCTTTTACGGCCATTTATTTAATGGGTCTAGTACTTACCCTTTTGGTGGGCTCTGTTCTTATCTGCCTATTACCTGCAACACTACTTTCGAGAATTTCTCCCAAAGAATTCTTAGAAAAAAAGCAGATAAAACTGGGCAATCTCAATCTGCGCCGAGGACTTGTCATCGTGCAGTTTACCATAATCGTCGTGCTACTGATCAGCACCGGTATCGTCTATTTACAGATGGATTTCTTGCAGCAGAAGAAGTTGGGGCTACAGGTTGATCAGGTCGTCGCTGTTCCAGCTCCACTTGGCATGCGTCATGACAATATGAAAACAGCGCTTCCTCAGTTTGTCCAAGAGATTCGTGGCATACCGGGCATCACCTCCATGAGTACGTCACACGATATACCCGGCAATCAACTGAAGCACATTGAAGAAATCGTGCTCGATGGTCAGGAAAGGAAGGTAAGCCTCTATCGAAACTATGGAGACATTAATTACTTCGAGACGTATCAGATACCGTTCGTACAGCTTGACCAGGCAGCCAAAGATGAAGCCTCAGACCAAAAAAGGCTGGTCCTCAACGAGCAGGCGGCACGGCAACTCGGATTTACAGATCCAGCATCAGCCATAGGACATGAGGTTGCGTTTTGGGGAAATGACCCACAAATTATTCTCGGGGTGATTGCCGACCATCATCAGCGCTCCCTGCATCATCCCATCTTGCCACTGGTCTACAATTTTTCGCAAAATGGATTGATGACTGATGGGTACTACTCGCTGCGTCTCGATCCTAAATCAGACGGTAAGGAGACCTTAGCAAAAGTGCAAGATGCTTACCAACAGTCGTTTCCCCACACCGTGTTTGAGAGTATCCATGTGGATGAGCATTTTCGTAGCCAGTATCGGGCAGACGATCACTTTAAGAAACTGAATTTGGCATTTACCATCGTCGGTGCAATCGTCGCTTGTTTTGGCCTGCTGGGTTTGATCATCATCGCAGTGAGCCGCCGCACCAAAGAAATCAGCATTCGGAAAACGCTGGGAGCCAGCATCCAATCCATTTTCTTACTCCTATCCAGCGAATTTTTCAAATTGGTTTTCATTGCCATCGCGCTTGCCATTCCGATCGCCTATTACTTTGGATCTTCCTGGCTGGATAACTTTGCCTATCAAACAGGTAGTCTCATTGTCCCTTTTGTGGTGGCGGTTGTGCTGGTGCTCCTGCTCACGTTGGCAACAGTCAGTCATCATTGTGTACGGGCGGCGAGGGTCGATCCGGTAGAGGGGTTGAGGGAGGAGTAAAGCGCAGGTTGGCTGTAAAAACGGCCGTAATTTGCTATTTTAGGTTAGACTCCACAGATCCGTCATGCTCTTATATTCAGGACTTCGGCTTAAGACCCTATTGATTCTCACTACTCTGCTCAGCTCGATTACGAGCGTCTTTTCTCAACAGATTTACTATTTTATAGATGAGGGTGATACTCTTGCGATCGAGGAATTGGATCCGACCATCTTTAGGACATATGATCCCGACATTCCCTTGCACTTTGAGGGACCACAAACTATTTGGATTCATATTGAACTGCAGGCCAATCCAACTACCGAAATCATTTATATGGAAGTGGGCGGTTACAGCAGTGCTGACTTCATTTACGATTTCGAGGTCTTCGACCAGGAGACCGGGACGATTGCACGAGCTGGTAGCGGGTTATCACAAGCCGAGCTTGACTTCCCGGAAAACAGGTTCGTGGTAAGAGTGTTTCCGAGAGCACGTTCTGCTATTCCCATCAAAATCAAGATGAATGTGCTGCGACTAGGAACACTTTCGCATTTTGAAGTGAGGCCCTTAACCCATGATGCGGCCTTGCAGGCAAGGGCGAATTGGAGGATCAAAAACTACACGGGCTATCTGGTGTTGACCATCTTCTTTAGTGTACTTCTGCTTTGCTTCCTCTTGGCAAGCTACCAGTATACCATTCACCGTGAGCCTGCCTATGGCAGCTACTTGATCTACCTCGCGCTGCTTTGTGTTTATTATGCCAGGGGAATCGAAGGCCCCTTCGGATCGGTGCTGTCGGAGTATGGAGCTTATGGCAGTTTGTTCCGATCGTTTCTTTCTACTGTCCAGTACGGGACTTTTGCAGCCTACATTTGGTTCGTATACCATTTTCTGAATATTCGCCAGACCACTTCACGACGGCTAGATCTAGCATTTCGAGGTAGTACTTTTCTCATGCTGGGGCTCCTACTATTAGATTTGATGATGATGGCCTCTGGTTATGATCGGATCCGAGAAGACCTTTTTAATGGCGTACGATCAGTGCTATTTCCGCTGATTTTTATTGTCATCATCGTCATTTGGAAGAAATTCCCGTCAAAGCTGGCGTACTTCATTTTGACTGGTACGCTATTGATGTCCTTGCCAGCGTGCATGACTGCGATCCAACATCTGGGTGCGGGTGAAGGTATTTTTTGGGAATCAAAGCCGCTCTACAAGGTGGTTTTCTTTACCGGCACGGACTTGAAGATTTACATGTATCAGACCCGTGTGGGTCTCATTATGGAGATCATCTGCTTTCTTTTCGGGCTATTGTATCGCAACAGTTTGGTCAAAGCAGATTCTCCCTTGCTCAAGCAAGAAATTCAGTCTATTGTGGATCCCCTCCTACAGCGGATCGAAAACTATGTCGAGGAAAATATGGCTGAGGGCAGGATCACGATGGATGACTTGGCCAAGGAAATGACGATGAGTCGCGGACATATACATAATAAGGTGAAAATGGCAACAGGTAAGTCAACGACGGCATACATTAATAGTATAAAGCTAAGACGCAGTCTTGAGATGTTGCAAAGAACAGAAAAGACTATTGCAGAGATTGCGTACGAAATAGGGTTTAGTGATCCAAATTACTTTACTCGTGTATTTACAAAGCAGTATGGGGTGAGTCCTAAGAGGATGCGGGGAGGGGATGGGAGTAGGGCAAAAAACATCCAGATATGATATTAGTCCAGGGATATTAGACATTAGTCCAGGTTCGTCTTAGACTAATCTGCGATCATTGAAGACCAAAAATTACGGTCATGAAAAGAATTATTTCGTTCTATCTTCTTCCATTGTCAATGCTCCTATCATATACCTCCACAATTGATGCTCAGGAGATAGTCACAACAGTGTTCAAAACACCAAGCTTACCTATTTTCGACCAAATTGTTGACATCTATCTGCCAAAAGGGTATGATCAGGATTCCGACAAGAAATATCGCTGGATGATCTATCTACATGGGTCAGATCCCAGCAGCGCAGAGAAAATTTCCAATGATATGAGACCTGCGGCCAATTCGGTATTCCAGGACAATCAAGATCCACTTGTGATCCTAATGCCAAATATGAAGTCCACTAAATTTCCCAGTTTTCGAAACCTGCACATGTATGCGAATTCCGAATACTACGGAAACTTTGAAGATGCAATAGTCTTGGATTTGATCGATTGGGCTCGTACAGAGACTTCGATGGGTTTAGGGACTAAACTCTCCTTTGATCGCGATCACATGGCAATAGGTGGTTTTTCGATGGGTGCTGACGGTGCACTTGTCATCGCGATCAAGCATCCAGATCTTTTTGTGGCAGCAGGATGCAATTCTCCTTTTCCAAATGCCAGTGAAGGGTCTGGAACATTTATGGAGAACACAGTAAAAAGCGAAAGCTGTGGAGGCTCGAATTGTGATTTTACACCAACTGAGGAGAAATTTTGGACCACAACCGCTTGGGGCGTTTCTGGTGCATTTAATCCACTAGATGAAAGTGGCAATATTCAATTTATCTTGGACGAAAGTGCCAAAGTACGAACTGACGTGCTGGCAGGGTGGAAGGAAGGATTTGACCCAAGTACGCTTATTCATGAAAGCCAGCTCTTTAGTACAGAGGGGCCCAAACCGTTTCTGTACATCAATATGGGGACCAACGAAAGAGGTCTGTGGGCATCTGATCATTTTGAGGAAGAACTTCGAAAAATGAACGTCAGTAGTGATTATTATGTATTTAGTCACGATATAAATGCACCTCATAACCTCAACACAGGGCGACTGTCAAGGATGTTGAGAGTTGTCTCGAACAAAATGAGTGATATTGAGGAGCTTGTATCCTTCCATGAGATCTCGACGGTCAAGAATTTGCAGGTATTCCCTTCTCTGGCTCAACGTGGAGCTATCATAAATCTTAAAATGGAGGACAATGAGATTGCAACGTCAGAGGTAAATTTGACTATTCATAATCTACAAGGGCGAGAGGAGACAGAGCAAGTACTCAGACTCCAGTCACCATGGCAGGTTGAGGCACCAAGTAATCCTGGTATTTATATCTTGATGGTCCGAAGTGAACAAAAAACTTTTATGGGAAGACTGGTTGTGCAGTAATGTGAAATTCGAATATGTACATGCTGGGAACATCATTCTATACACTATGAAATGAGTTACGACCGAGAGCACTTTTATCCAATAGGCTTATCTTAATAATTGCAGTCTCTGGAAATTAATCTCCACAATAGTTTGATGAGTGCTATTTTAGTTTTGTAGGCCTTTGACTATCTATGACCGACCTCAGCATATCGGAAAATATCTACGCTAGAGAGAATGTGATTCGTTCTTTCTGGTCAGCTTTGTCTTTGCTTATTGTCATCTCGAGTTTTTCGACCGGTCTTAAAGCTCAATTTTTTGACAAATTCATTCCACTGGAAATTGATGGAAAGCCTTACGATAGAACCGTGTATGCAGTCATTCAAGATTCAAGGGGTTTTATTTGGTTTGGAGGCCATGATGGATTGCATCGATATGATGGATATACGCTTAAAAGTTTTTATCATAATCCAAGTGATCCCTGGTCTATATCAGACAGTCGCATTAATCACATAAGCGAAAACAGTGTTGGGGATCTATGGATAAGTACTCAAAATGGACTGAATCTATATGACCGGAGTAAGGGCGATTTTTCTCGGTTCTTTAATAATCGTTCTACTACGACACATATTGACCAAGCAGTTGAAACTGAGGCAGGAACCGTCTATGTCCTGAGTGGCCGTTTGGGGATGATCAAGTTTGATCCTAATAGTAGCAATTATATAGTAGAATTTGGGGGAGCGAGTGTTAGTGATAGACCTTCCACTGAGCAACTTGTGTCAGTAGGCGACACCCTTTATTTTGGAGGAGTCGATAGTTTTAGAATCAAAGTTGGTGAAGAAGAACCCTGGCATTCGTACTCGTATGGCTTGTTTGAAGATAGGACTTGGAGAGACCAAGTATATCTTTATCAGGTTCAGGGTAAGATATTTTTGCAGTTGAATAGGGCAATTCTCTCATGGGATAATTTAGCATTGAGATTCAGGACTTTCTTTCACTTTCCGCAAGAAATTCCTTCTTTTACAAAGACATTTTCTTTTCGGGATGAACATTGGATATCAGATGATGACGGCAATATTTATGCAGTAAAATCTGACGGCGAGATCGGTCTTGAGGCTCGACAAATGGCAATCACGGGCATGATCTTACGAGGGGATAACCAGGTAAATTGGTTGCCATGCGTAGACGGGTTGTACATAGAGGGTAATGGTCGAAGAGGTCGATTTTCACAGGACTATCATAATTCAAACTCTAATGGTGGTACAGCACTCATCCAACGTCCCTTCGAGATTCTGCCTGACAAGCTGCTCTATTCTTTTGGAGACAAAGTTACTGCCGTATCGTGGCGGGATCGTGTCCAAGTTAATCTCAATGAGGTTGGTGTTACTGACCTATTAAATAACGGATTCATATTGGCTAATCGAGAAAGAGACGGGTCGCTCTTAGTGGGGCTAGAAAATGGAAAGATTGCTTTGATCGCTTCGAGTGGTGAAGAGAAAATATATCAGCTACCGTGTCAGGCGTGCTATATTCGATCCCTCTTGAGGGAATCAAATAAACGTATTTGGGCAGGTACCTGGAGATATGGCTTATTTTCAATCGACCCTGCAACCGGCAACATGAGACACTACAATGTTGGCTCAAAGACGTTATCGAGCGATGAAATTCGACACCTCTCGATAGATTCTAAAGGACAATTATGGGTGGGTACACGGGATGGCTTGAATAAGTACGTAAGTGAAAAAGATACTTTTCACTACTACTTGATGGATCCAAGTGGAAAAGGCCTTTCTGAAAGCACAGTTTTCGATATGTATGAGACGATCGACGGGAGTTTCTGGCTGGCCACTTATGGTGGCGGCCTCAATAAATTCGATCCTGTGGCAGAGACCATGGAATACATTGGCATGGCGGATGGCCTTCCTAGCAATGTGATTTTTGCTATCTATCCGAACAAGGATGAAAATCTTTGGCTTAGCACACCCAAGGGCCTGGTTTATTTTGAACCTTCCAGCATGTACATCCGCACATACAATAAAAATGACGGACTAA
>CAJQNM010000680.1 GCA_905479665.1 uncultured Saprospiraceae bacterium | reverse complement strand
GAGTCCATGGCGTAAGAGCCCATTCCAACGACTTTGGGCGTCTCGCGTTTGGCTAGAACATCTTGCTCTGACATCACATGCTCCCCAATCATGCGTCGTGCCTCGCGAATGTATAGTTGGTGGGGCCAATTTCCGTTGTCCGTAAATTCATCTTTGGCTAGGCCCCAGGTATTAAACTCCGTTTGCAGATCTGTCGGAACAGAGGGACTAGTAGCCAGAAAATACATCAGTCCTTTTTGGTAATCCTCATGCTGTTTAATTATTTCTTTCCGACGCTCGTAGCTTGCCTCGGGATAGTCGTAATTCATGCCAATATTATCGGTGCTAAAAGGTCCGTGGTTATTTGTATCGGTTTTTCGATTTGGGATGGGATCAAACTTATCAAAAAGTTCACGCCACCCTGATGCAAAAATCCGACTTACCAGCTCGTAATTTGCAGGATCATAGTTCTTCGGTTTGGAAAATGCTACTCTGTTTTCAGGATGATTGGATAAGCACATTCGGAAACAATAGGCCTGAATTTTATCGTCACCGGCACCATTTTCTCCCGGATGATCTTCCGAAATACCGACCAACAACCCGGACGCAGGATCACCCTTGATTACGTATGGATCTATATCTTCCTCAAAAAAATGGCGGTGCTGGAAGACAAATTTTTGCACACCGTTCCATTGCTCATTGTAGGTTTTATTTCCTTCGCGGCCTGTGTGGTAATCTACTCCAGACATGGCCATGAGATCACCTTCATAGGTTGCGTCAATAAACGTTTTTCCCTCAAATACTTTTCCTGAAAGTGTTTGAAATCGTACAATCTTATTGTCTTCAAGTGTGACGCCATCCGTACGATCCAGCCATTCGTCACGGTACACCTCAATTCCTGCATCAGCGAGCATTTCATCAAAGACTTCTTCGGCAATATGCGGCTCAAAGATCCACATGGTTCGTTCATCGCCGTCGATTGCACGATTTCCTTGCCCTTTTTTCCCATATTCTACCTTAGTCTGCCATTTCCAATTTTCATCACCATTGTATTTCTTGAAAATTCGATGATAAAATTCGCGAGACAAACCTCCAATGACCGCTTTATTGCCAGTATCAGTCCACCCCAGACCACCGCTGGTCAATCCTCCCAAGTGTTTGTCAGGAGATACCAAACTGACAGTTTTACCCTGCCGCTGGCAACTCACAGCGGCCGTGACTGCAGCCGAGGTGCCGCCATAAATGACGACGTCGGTACGATGCACAATATCCTGTGGCTCATCTGCTGAGCAGGAAGACAAAGTGATTCCGCAGGCAAGCAGTAAAATCGTGAATACATGTTTGTAGATAACTTTCATCCGAACAAGTTCGCATTTTTCTCAACTAGTAGAGTTGCCGTTTCCAACAAAAAAAGTTGCGCGATCAGAACCTCCAACGAAATACCAACCAGGCCAGCAAAGTAAAGAGCCCAGCTCCCATGAGTGGCAGATTTCCATTAATCGTCAAGGCATAACCGGCAATCAATGGAGGGATCATTTGCCCCAGTGACTGCATAGATTGGTTGATGCCTAAAATTTCGCCCTGGTGCTGGGCACTGGCCTGCATAGAAACCACCGAGATTAAGTTGGGTGAGAGCATGCCATATGCGAGGGCGACAAATGGTGTCAGTAAATAGAACCACCTTGCTTGCTCTGGCACCAAAAGAATAACAATAGTGAAGGGCAAAGCCAGCAGTGCATAGCGCACGATTTTGTAGGGAGAGATACGCGCGAATTTGCGGACCAAAAATCCCTGCGTAAGGGAAAGCCATACCCCAATCCAACCATACAGCAATCCAATATCCTTTTCGGTAAAGGAAAAGTCCTGAATAAGGTAGACGGCAAAAAACTGGGTATAAAAGGTAAAGCCTAACGACATTAATAAAATCACACTAAATATCGATCTTAGGTTGGGACGCCTGAAAGAAGTGATGATATTATTGATTCCAGTCCAGGGGCTGATTTTTGATGTGGTGGGAGAAGAGAGTGTCTCCTTAAATATGAATTTGACCAGTACAATATTAACCAAGGTGAGACTGGCCGTAAACCAAAATGGGGTATCATGGCCAAACCATGAAACGACGGTCTCGTCTCCCAACAAACCACCGAGGGTGGGGCCTAAAATAAATCCCAAACCGAAAGCCATCCCGACCAGACCAAAATTTTGGGCACGCGTTTTTTCATCGCTGATGTCTGCAATGGATGAATAAATCACGGCAATGTTACCACCCGTAAATCCTGGGATCATGCGACTCACGAATAGCAGCCAAAGTTGAGATGTGAGGAGCGCATACCCAAATAATAAATATCCGATCATCGTCCCGAATAGCGATACGGTAAGCACGGGCTTGCGACCGTAGCGATCGGAGAGCGCCCCAAGCATGGGTGCTCCAAATAACTGCATGAAGGGATAGGAAGCCAGTAGCAAGCCATATAGAATGGCGATACTCGCATCTGTAGTCCCTGAAGAAAACAGCTGCGTTCCTTTTTCAAAAAAGGTGGCAGGGATGATCGGTATAATAATACCGACCCCGAGCATATCGATAAATACCGTAATAAAAATGGTCGTGAGTAGACCCTTGTTTTTCGATTGTGATCCTCCCACCTTTGTACTAGTGTCTTACGCGAAGTTTATCGACAGGTGAACGCTCACGCAATTTATATTCCACTACCCGTAGGCCCAAACAGGCTCCAATATATGCTTGAAATGCAGCACCTCCCAACACTTCAAAAGGAAATCCCAAAATAATATCCGACCCCGACTGGAATGTTACATCACTATCGATGGTGTTTTGTGAAGATAGTTGTATTCCTGCTTCATATTCAGGATCGCTTAACGAGCCGGTGCCAAGGTCTATTATATCTTGACAGTCCTGATATTCTTCCAAAACGAATTTAAAGCCAAAGGAGCTCCATCTATTGTCCCACTCGATGTAATAGGTGCTGCCCGCAGATATCGGAATGGCAGTTCTTGCCGAAGCAAAAAGAAGACCGCTCCCCGTATCACAAGCATCATCCGAAAATGTCAAGTAATTTAAGTTTGCACAGCTGCCTTGAAATAATTTTAAACGTGTATCCGCTCCGCCACCACAAGAGAAAATGTCCATGAGACCATCTTCCGTGGGCGTAAAAGTATACCAGTTTGCATGCGTCGCCGGAGATAATCCTGCTACTGTACTGGCACCGTTGCCACTGTTGGGACCATTCGCAAGATATAGGCCCGTACCCGGTAGATCTTCGGCACTTGCACACGTCTCATTGTCGTTGTTTTGATAGATCACATAAAAAGAAAATCCCTGGGGAGACCAGCGGTCGTCCCATTCAATAAAATATGTGGTGGAGGCACTCACTGAAAATGTTGCGACGGAGGCTAAGTTGCGATTGCCATCTCCCCAATCACAATTGTCGTCCGCGTTTGTGACCGGAGTAAGACCGCCGCATGTGCCCTGGTAGATCCAGAGCCGGGTATCGACAAGTTGTCCACAAGAGTAAACCTCGATCGTGCCGTTTGCCGGAGCTTCAAATTTGAACCAATTGGCGTGATTTGTTCCTGCCGATTGGGTGGCACCGTTGCCGCTCGTGGGTCCTGGCGCATAGTAGCAATCATCGGGAGTGATTTCCAACGCCGTCGCACAATTCTCAATGACACAGGGACCATAAAATCGGGCCTCAGCCTGGCAGCTAGGATCGTCATCTGCAGATATCGTAATACTCAGCTCTCCGTCGATCGGAAATCCCGCACCTCCATTGTCAAACAAAATGGCTGAGCCATACGACAATCCAGCAGCGGAGACATCTCCCGAAACGGAGTAGGTCGCACCCAATGTGGACCCAGTGGGGTTGAGTGAAAAAGTGAAGGTTCCTCCAGCGCAGGCATTGCGTACCAACCCCACATCAGAAATAATGCAAGGGCAAGACAACGAAGCAAACTCTGCGGCTGAATCGCAGTAGGTCGCATCCGATTTCCAAGTTAGCGTATTTCCCCATGCGTTGATGACGGCCGATTGGTCTGCCGAAAACATATACATGCAATCGTCATATGAATAGTCCATGTAGTTCCAAAAAGGCGTGTAGGAGTTGCCTCCACAAGTCTTTGGTGCATTGGTGCAGTTTGTGATGTTGCCGGGACAGCCACTGTACGAATCACCTTCGGCCGGAGTATCATCGACAGAAAGACTAAATCCCGAGGGGATGGGAGGATTCTTGTCTCCATCGTTGCAGCTGTCGCGAAAGGTGTGGTGAAGGCCAAAATAGTGGCCAGCTTCGTGAATTGCCGTCTTGCCCAAATCGTAATTGCCATTGGTATTTATATTCACACCAGAAAAACAGGAAAAACTTGGACCTCCAAAAACCTCGGCAAGCACATAAAAACCATCTCCGTTTGCGCTACCGGGCACGGGTGACACACCCAAGATGCCTTCGCTGAAACCAGCAGGTTGGGCATCGCTTACAAAGATATTGAGATACCCGGCCCAATCTGTTCCAGCCGAAGGCCAAACATGCCTGCGTATGGTGATTGCCGGATCGCCCTCGGCAATCCCCGAAGAAGCTGGGTGGTTTTTAGAGGCCAGGCAAAATTGGATGCAAGTGCCTTGTCCCTGCATAGGTGCAGTCGAAAGCGGGTAACCCGTGGAGCATGCCCCATTGAGATCCGTGGTGTATCCACTCAAGTCCGCATTGGTGGCCGAAAAAGCCTCATTCATGGCCAATATTTGTGCTTCGGCCGCATCCGTCAGACAATCCGTATCCGAACAATCAATATTGCCGTTGTAGTGAATCGCCACCGGAATAACAACTGAGTTGCTGCCGTTGCAGGCCAGGGCCGATCGATTGTTGAGCTTGTTTGATCTCGGTTGCGACCATTCCAGAAATTGGCGGCGAAATGCGGGATCGTTGGCAAGTCGCTGCTCCAGGTATTCATGCGCATGACAGCGTGCTTCTTTTTGTGCGAAGACGAGTGGCCTGGCGAGAAAAAAGATCGTGATGGTACAAAGGAGTAATCGACAGGGAGGCAGGACCATTTTTAAATGTAGTTGTTTTCAAGAGCGGATCGGATTCCCAAAATAGGACTTATCCACACTTATCAGGCATTGGTGGCATTTTCTTGGGTAGCCGGAATAAGCAAATTCGACTATCTTAAGCTCTCGAAAGTAAAAACAGGAATTAGATGCAGATAAAGGAATCGTCGAAGGTGTACGATGTGATCGTTGTGGGATCTGGGGCAGGAGGTGGAATGGCTTGCAATCAACTGGCCAATGCAGGTCTAAAGGTTGCACTGGTGGAAGCGGGTCCATTTTTCGACCCTGCAGATCCGGTCACCATGACGCAGATGAAATGGCCATGGGATTCTCCACGACGTGGAGCAAGTTCGACGCGAGATTTTGGTGACTATGATATGTCGTGGGGAGACTGGGAGATCGACGGTGAGCCTTATACCACGAAAGGAGATACAGAATTTAAGTGGTGGCGGTCACGCATGTTGGGTGGTCGCACCAATCATTGGGGCCGCATATCATTGCGTTTTGGACCCACCGATTTTCAACACAAGACGGTCGATGGCCTGGGAGACAATTGGCCCATCACCTATGACGAAGTCAAACCTTATTATGATAAGCTAGACAAAATGGTTGGAGTGTTCGGTTCGAAAGAAGGGCGCTACAACGACCCTGACGGTTATTTCCTACCGGCACCAAAGCCACGACTACATGAACTATATTACATCAAGGCTGCTCGTAAGTTAGGGATACCAGTGATTCCATCTCGCCTGTCGATGCTCACCAAGCGGATCAACAATGAGCGAGGTGTATGTTTTTACTGTGGCCAGTGCAGTCGGTCATGTCGGGTATACGCTGATTTTTCTGCTGGCTCAGTCTTGGTTTTTCCTGCGCAAAAGAATGGTCAAGTTGATTTGTACAACAATGCCCACGTACGCAAGGTAACCACAGATGCAGAGGGCAAAGCGACCGGAGTTTCCTATATCAACAAAGAAGATCGCAAAGAGTATGCACTGAAAGGCAAGGTAGTAGTTCTGGCGGCCTCGGCTTGTGGCAGTGCACGTATTTTGCTCAATTCGAAGAGTGAGCAGCATCCCAATGGCCTTGGCAATAGCAGCAATGTCGTAGGAAAATACTTGCATGATTCGACGGGCTCCAGTCGTGCTGGATTTATTCCCGCATTGATGGATCGGAAAATGTATAACGAAGATGGAGTAGGGGGCATGCATGTCTATACACCCTGGTGGGGAGATGGCAGTAAATTGCCATTCCAACGCGGCTACCATATCGAAGTCTGGGGCGGAGCAGGTATGCCAGCCTACGGCTTTGCTTGGAATCCCACCGACTTTAATAAATACATTGGCGGAGCTGTTGGCGGCTACGGTGACAAACTGCGCGGCGATGTGAAGCGATTTTTTGGATCAGTTATCGGGTTTGGCGGTCGTGGAGAGTGCATTGCACGCGAAGACAATTATTGCGAGCTCGATCCGACGGTGGTCGACCAATGGGGAATACCGGTGCTGCGGTTTAATTATACTTTTTCAGATCAGGAAAGGCAGCAAGCCAAGCACATGCAGCACACTTTCGAAAATCTAATCGAAGCCATGGATGGGGTCGTGCTGGGAGATACACCCACAGCAGAGCAAAATTATGGATTGAATAAACCCGGCGAAATTATACATGAGGTAGGTACGACCCGCATGGGAAATGATCCTTCTACTTCGGTGACCGATAAATATCAGGCTTTGCACGATGCAAAAAATGTATACGTGACAGATGGTGGTCCATTTGTTTCGCAGGCGGATAAAAACTGTACATGGACGATCATGGCGCTCTCTATGCGCGCTTCAGAACATATTGTAGGTGAACTAAAAAAGATGAATATCTGATGGACAGAAGAGAATCATTAAAAGCACTTTTGGTAGGCACGGTGGCGGGTGCAACGCTCACTGGTGCAGCCGCCTGCAAAGAAGGAGAAACGGGTAATACTGCCGAGGTCATCGCTGATGCACAAGGCCTTTATGGTCGATTGCCTGAAGAAATCGAGCGCGACAAGCGGGTCATGGCCTCAGAGTTTCTCAATGAGCATGAGTTGGAGACGATTGCAGTACTCTGCGACATTATTTTGCCAGCGACACCCTCTGCAAAGAGTGCCAACGATGCCAAGGTGCCTGAATTTATTGAGTTTATTGTCAAAGATATCCCGAGTCATCAATTGCCCATGCGTGGTGGTATCGCCTGGCTCGATGTAGAGTCAAATCAACGTTACAACAAAGAGTTTAAATCCTGTTCGGACGAGGAGCAAATTGCCATCATCGAGGATATCGCCTATCCAGACCCCGATGGAAAAAAGCCTGACATGTCTCACGGTATTCGGTTTTTCGAATTGATCCGCGGCTTGACTTTGACGGGCTACTACACCACTCGGATGGGTTTTGATGATCTTGGGTACAAGGGAAATTATGCCAATGAATGGGATGGTGTGCCACCCGAGGTACTTGCCGAGCACGATGTCGACTACGATGAAGAATGGCTATCGAAATGTGTCGATCAGAGCAAACGCGAAGTGATTGCCGAGTGGGATGATGAGATGAATTTAATTACCTAAGATTTATTGACTCTTTTCGTTTGCAGAGACAGATAGCTTGAATTCTTTTATCCGTTTAAATTGTAAGAACATCAAGAACATCAATTATCTAACAAACGCAGTAATTGCAGTTTCCCTGCTATTACTATTTCAAGCCTGTCAGTCCTCGGGGCCAGGGAAAACAGGAACCGATCAGGCGATTGCAAAATACCACCAGCAAGATCTAAGGCCCTTTTATCATGGAGTAGCTTCGGGCGATCCACTGGCCGACCGAGTGATCATTTGGACTCGGCTTACCCCAGAAGGCAATGCTGATTTAAGTCTCAAGTGGCAAGTTTCCGAGACGGAAGACTTTGCGAAAATTATTCAAGAAGGTGATGCCAGCACCTCGCCTGAGCGTGATTATACTGCGAAGGTAGATGTGACCGGACTCATGGCAGGTAAGACATATTTCTATCGTTTTTCAAACCAAGGGATTTGGTCTCCAGTTGGAAGGACGAAAACGCTGCCCACGGAAAATCCCGAGCAGGTCAAATTAGCCGTAGTGAGTTGCAGTAATTTTGAAGCCGGATATTTTAATGCATTTGCTCGTATGGCCGATCGCACAGATATCGATGCGGTCTTGCACCTCGGCGATTACATTTACGAATATGGTGTAGGCACCTATGGCGATACGACGCTGGGTCGAATAAATCTACCCCCAGGAGAGATTTTATCGGTGGAGGATTATCGTACACGATATTCACTTTATCGTTTGGATGCAGATTTTCGCGCAGTCCATCAGCAGCATCCGTTCATTACAATTTGGGATGACCATGAATTTAGCAACAATGCCTACGTCGACGGGGCGCAAAATCACCAGGCAGATGAGGGCGACTTTGAAAAGCGTAAGGTGGCCGCCCGTCAGGCGTACTATGAGTGGCTCCCGATCAGAGAAGCAAAAGAACACTATCGGTCATTCGAGTTTGGGAGTTTGGTTCATTTAATAATGCTAGATGAGCGCGTCGAAGGCCGAACGGCTCCTCTGGATAGTGCCAGCCACGTTGACTTTCTCAGCGCCGATCGCAGTATGTTGGGGGCAAGGCAGCTGGGGTGGTTTAAGCAACATCTGCAACAACCTGCTCAGTGGCGCGTCGTTGGTAATCAAGTCATTTTTTCAGGACTGTCCTATGGTGAAACACGTCGCAGTGAGGTGAACCTTGATTCCTGGGATGGATGGCCACACGAGCAAAATGAGGTGAAAAATTTTCTGCGCACTCAGGAAATTAAGAATACCATTTTTGTGACCGGCGATACCCACTCTTCCTGGGCTTTTGAAACTCCCTTCGATCCTGAAAATTATTCAAGCGAGGGATCTGGCAACGTAGCAGTCGAGTTTGGTACGACAAGTATTTCTTCTGCAAACATGGGGACCAACAATCCGTTGGATGAAGTCATCGAGATGGAGGAAGCGTATTTGGGGCTTAATCCCCACTTAAAGTATGTCAGACTTCGTGATCATGGATATATAGTATTGACCATTTCTGAGCAGCAAGCGAAGGCAGAATATTACTACGTGGATGCTGTAGACAAACCCTCAGACAATGAATCACTGGGCAAGACATTTATCGTCAAAGACCAGGAAGCAAAATTGGAGACCATTGGTAGCTAACCGATCAAGAGCCGTTTCGGGGTAAGCTCAAAGAATACGCTTGAGGAATTTTCAAAAATACCAAGCTGACAAAAGAAGGGTCACCGTTATCCACAGTACAATTGAAACGATGCCTCCGATCAAAATAAAATGTCGAAACTTGTAGATCCCCATGTCATAAATTCACGCATTTGTTTGATACCCGATGGGAGTAAAGAAACTATAGTTTGAGGCAAACATTAGTAGCGAAAAATGCTAATTAGCGATCTGCTCTAATTTGCTTTTTGCGCGATCTAAACGCTCTCTACTCACCTGCAGTTTTCGTCGTGCTTCTGTCAGATCCAATTTAGTCTGACTTATTTTTTTCTCGAGCTCGCGATTCTCTGCTATCAGATCGGAAATTTTACGCTTCATGTCTAAAATATCCTCCTCATTCTTACCGACCTGATCACGATCTTTGTCGAGATCTTTCTCAAGATCAGCCACCACGTCTCTAGCATCCTCGATCGCCTCCTGCAGATAGTCGGGGACAAACTCACCAATGAAATCCATGGTAAGTTCTTCCATCTTACTAAATTCCACGGAGCCCCTTTCGAAGTAATGGTCATATCCGTGCGAGCCGAAGACGGACATGCGGGTCTCTTCGCCCACTTCAACAATTTCATTGCCAATTGTGATTTGATGAGCTGATATTGCAGCAACTACGCATTCATCTGCGATTAGTATGTCTTTGTTGGTTAAAAAGCCAAATCCAGATACCTTCACATCGTGGGTTTTACGCATATATTCTTTCCATGCATCTTTGGTATCCTTAATGTCTGTCTTAAGAAGGATCACAATAGCATCACGCTGCTCACCTTCAATAGTGGCTTGCTCCATACCGATCTCCAGAGTCTGACCTTGTGCAATAGTCAGGCATAAAGAGAGCAGAGAGAATAAGGCCGCGAAACTTAGAATTTTCATATATTTTGATTTAAATG
>CAJQNM010000679.1 GCA_905479665.1 uncultured Saprospiraceae bacterium | reverse complement strand
CAGGTGACCACCCCAAGCACCATCTCCAATATTGATGCCTGAACGTGCACAATCATAAATAGACACATCTCTCACTGTGATATATTGTGCCATTTGTATCTGTACGCCTGCTGGCTGTCTCTCTACCCTACCTATCCCATGTATCAGGCAATCTTCCACAGTGGAATTGGATGGGTAGTTATTTGTTTTGGGGCCAGGTGTAAGATCAATTTTTGAGAGATCGTTGTTTTCTCCGTACTCAAAAAGAGGATTCTTAACCGCACCGGGGTCTCCGACAAAACATACTCCACTGGCTCCTACATCATGAATATGACATCCCTTTACTAATCCATATCTATTGTAATTGTTGAAGAAAATGGCATTACCTCCCACCTGATCAAACTCAGCATCTAATATTCGAATGTGCTCCGTACCGGTAAGCTTAATTGCACCACCTCTGTATATGGCCCAATCCGAGCGCATCAATGGCTCTTTGGTCTCCATAAATGTTCGCACCGTATGCTTAAAGACAAAGCCCTTTAAATTGATGTAAGAAACGGGGCTACTTTCTGTCCCTTCAAATGCTATCAAGTGCTTTAAGCGAACGATTTCTACTTTCGCCGCTTCTACATCTATCCCCTCCGCAGGATAGTAATAAAGGATATTCGTTCTGGTGTTGTGGTACCACTCTGCTGGTGCATCAAGTTCTTCAAAAATATTCTCGACCATGCGAAACTGTTCATGCATACCCATCTGTCTGTTGTTTTGCCAGCCTCCTTCATAGGTTACCTCTCCTTCCGCATTTTTTCCAGTTATTTTATAATGATAGCCACCCCATCGATTTCTGTGCATGGTATGGATATATCCGCCTGTTGGATCTGCCCAAGTTTGGGCTCTTTCATAGGAAAAAGCATCTGCAGCAAAACCTTGGTAAGCTGCCGTTTTTTTTGTGGCATCATAATTTGGATAGCGAGCCATACGCTGATTTTTCCCATCGACGAATACCTGATCAATTGTGAGGCCCCTAGGAGTTTTCGCTTGATAAATACCGTCTTTGAAGGGTTCCCAATCAAGTGACAGCAATGAACCTCCACTAATAATCGCTTTTCCTTCATTGATTGCTTGGTAGCTTATTTCTTTTCCTTCTGCCCCTGAATCAGCAGGACCAAACACCAACGTTTCGGCTAAATAATATATACCATCCTCTACAAAGATGTTCACTTGTTCTATTCCTGCGCTTTGCCTGGCAAGCTCCTGCGCTTTTTTCAAAGTGGCCACAGGGTCGGATTCAGAACCATTGTTTTGATCATTCCCAGCATTACTGACATAAATGTCAATTCCCGCTTTTTCGGAATGGCTTACTTTACCAGCAACACGTACATAATTAGCTAAATCACTGCTCGCCGGCGTATCACGATGCAATAGATATCCCTCATCTTGCGCACCAAGGATTTGAAAAATAGACACAAAGACAAGTAGAATTATGGACCTTTTAGTTGTCATTGTCGTAGTACTTTAAACTTCTTTTTCATTTTCTTACTCTGATGTTACTCTGCTCGAATCCACATACGATGTCCTTCAAGACAGATAGGGAGAATTGACAACCCATTTTTGCATAAGATAATAATCTGAAAAGTATAATTTTCAGTACTCCGGCGCACTCACATCTATTTTGTCAATAGTCACTTTTTTAGGGCCTTAGAACCTTGCACATCGAAAGACAAGGTGGTCCATACACCTGCGTGGTCACAAACACATTGAAATGATCTCAGATCAAGGGAATAGCGATTTTAAAAAGAGGCATATGTATCGTATCATGTCAGTGCAACTTCTGAAGCCTCTGAATTACAGCACTTCGCAAACGAATATCAGAGTTATGAAAATCAGACAACCCTTTAAGATTGACGTATTTAGGATCATTGGTCTTCTACTATTCATTTTTCTACTGACGGATTGTTCTTCAGGAGACTCCACTCAAGAAATTAAGCATTCCCAAAAAGAAGAGACCGTCCGCTTTTCCTATTCTGATGTGAGTGGAATAGGAGTCGATTCTGTTTACAATCGAAGAGACCCCAGTGATGTAATCAAGGTCGGCAACAAATTTTACGTATGGTACAGCCGGATGGACAGTCCAATCACGCCAGGCTACTGGGCCACGATCTGGTACGCTACCAGTGAAGATGAAGGACATACCTGGACTGAGCAAGGCATGGCACTTGGGCTTGGTGAAGACGGTGCTTTCGACAGTCACTCTGTCTTTACACCCAACATTTTGGCTCATAAAGGAAAGTATTATTTGTACTACACCGCCGTAAAACCTACTCCGGGAAATTCCGAAGGAATATTTGAAAATAACAGCACGAATGACTTTACTGCCATTGGTGTTGCTGTAGCAGATCGTCCGGACGGCCCATTCGAACGAGTGGCAAACAATCCTGTTATTGCGCACAGTGAGGTTGCATCAGATTTTGACAGTTACCGCGCAGATGATGCCAGCATGATGGTGCGCGATGGTAAAATATGGTTGTATTACAAAGGAAGATGCATCGAACATG
>CAJQNM010000678.1 GCA_905479665.1 uncultured Saprospiraceae bacterium | reverse complement strand
TATGTTCGCACAACATTTCTGGGAGAACCACTCGCTCGAGAGGTCTACAAGAGTGCCTTACGAAGAGGAGCCCATGTAAATGTTGATTTTAGTTTTAGGGGCCAGCAAAAGTTGTTTTTTGAATCCCTGCAAAGTGATGAGCAACTATCTTGGATCTCCCCTCAACAGATGGAGGGAATCAAAAACTATGATGCGTACCTCATGATTAGAGCTCCCTATAATCTGCGAGAAGATGCAGGAATTGATGCCAAGCAACTGAAGGGACGGGCCAAATACCTAAAACCAATCAATGAGCACTATTTTACCCGGACAGCCGATGGGTCACTGCGCCGGTCACTCTGTCAGTATCCCACACAGGCATCGGCCCAGGAAGCTGGGATGGAACTTGATGATTACCGAGACTTTGTCTATGCTGCCTGCAAACTCGATCAGGACGATCCGAAGGAGGCTTGGCTCGAAGTCCGGGCCCAACAGCAACATATTGTCGATTATCTCAATGGAGTGAGTGACATGCGCTATGTGGCGTCGCAGACAGACATTTCTTTTTCGGTAAAGGATCGCATATGGATTAATTCTGATGGTCGCAGCAACATGCCATCGGGTGAGGTTTTTTCAGCGCCAGTGGAGGACTCGGTAAATGGTGTAGTGCACTTTTCATACCCTGCGATCTATCGAGGAGCCAGTGTAGAAGACATCGTGCTCACAGTAAAGGACGGCTACATCACCGAGTGGGATGCCAAGGTCGGTACCAAGGTACTGGACGAAGTGTTTCAGATCGAAGGCTCTCGTCGCTTTGGAGAAGTGGCTATCGGGACCAATTACGACATCCAGAGAGTCACTAAAAACATCTTATTTGACGAAAAAATAGGTGGATCTATCCACATGGCGGTGGGTCAATCCTACATTCAGAATAAGGGGAAAAACAAGTCTTCGGTACATTGGGATATGATTACCGATATGAAGGATGGTGGTCAGATTTATGCCGATGGCGCACTGATCTACGAGAATGGAAAATTTCTGATTTGAAGCGGTCTCTTTCCAAGATCCGGTGTGAGAAATCGAGAAAGCAACAGATTTACAGTTTTTTCCTTTCTTTATGATTGTAAATAAGATTTTTTACTCGACCTGGGCTAGGCCGAGATCCACATAGTTGTGTTCGATAGCATTGGGAGTATTTGCCAACAAGTCAGAATTTAAGGAGTTCTTTCTGGAGAACTACACCCCCCTCACCAGGTATCTAAACCTTTTCCTGCGAAGACCTGAACGTAGCAAGGAATTGGCTCAGGATGTTTTTCTGAATCTCTGGAAGAAGCGTGAGGTTATCGGGTCGGATATCGAGCTTAAGAGCTACCTTTTTAAAATGGGCAAAAATAGAGCCCTCGACGCCATACGAAAGGACACACGCGAGCGTACCATGAAAAACAACTATGTGGTCGAAGAGGAAACGTACCAACCGACAGATGAGGTGCAATCGAATGAGGAAGTGAAAGAAGCGATCGTGGCTGCAATCGATATCCTCAAACCTAAGACCCGCGAGATTTTTTGGTTGCACAAATTTGAAGGCTTGACCCAACAAGAGATAGCCGACCACCTTGATATTTCGAAACGCACGGTCGAATACAATGTGGGTAGGGCACTGATGGCCCTTAAAGATGAGTTAATAAAAGACAGTAGGATTCGTGCATATTTGTGATAATCAAATTTTATGACGTTTTCATTATAGAAATGCTAGATATCCGAGACATAGAGCAGTACTTCTCCGACAACCGAGAGGATGAGGTAGTGCGACGGGTCAAAGACTGGGCAGCTAGTTCGGAAGAGAATCAGAATGAGCTGACAATGCTTGAGCTCATTTATGGTACTTCACTTAATGAAGGGATGGACAGGGCAGAAGCGGAGGCTGCCTGGACGAATCTTGAACCTTTGCTTGAAGAGTCAGCAGCTTCTGTTGACCAGGTGCAAGCTGTGAGGGAAGAAGCAACCATCATTTCGATGGCGGCTAAGATCATGTCGTACGCTGCTATCGGACTGGCCTTGTTGGGTTTATTTTTTGTCATGCGTCCCAATCCGATCTATGATACCGTAGCATCAGTGGGAGTGGGTCAAAATTTCATACTTGCCGACGGTTCCAAAATTCAATTGGGACCAGAAAGTCAACTTACGTTTCCCATTGATTTTGCTGCTTTTTCAGAGCGTCGAGTTAAACTAAAAGGACAAGCCACTTTTGACGTCACGAAAAATGGCAAAACCTTTATTGTGGAGTCATATGGCCGTGAGGTAAAGGTCTTGGGTACCATCTTAAAATATGAAAGTATGCCGAGCATGGCCATCTTGGAAAATATTGAAGGCCTTATTTCTTTTTATGAAATCGGCAAAGAGAGTGGAGCTATCACACTCAAAGAGGGTGAGAAAGCCGTTTTTGTAGCTGGTAGAGGAGTACAGAAAGATGAGCCGGAGCCAGAGCCAATAGTTGTGCCTGAGCCAGTAGCTGCTCCTGCCCCTCAGGTCTCTGAACCGGAACCTACTCCAGAACCAGAGCCTGAACCGGAACCTGTGGTCGAGCCAGAACCAGAACCCGCACCTATCGAAATTCCGTGGGTTACCATAAATTTAGACACCATTGCTGATCTGCTCATGAGGCAGTTTCCCGGGGAGGTAGAAATGAAAAAGCGATTGAGGGTAAAAAAGCGAGAAGTCGAGATCAGAGACCTATCGTATTATGGATCGATGAGAGAAGCATATGGAATGCTGCAAGAGCAAATCAATTTTCGAGGGCGTCAGGATGCTGAGGGCAAGTTTATCATCGAAGAAATCTCAGCCAAGAAATAGTCGGTTCGTACTTCCGAACACTTAAAGAAACACGTACTACGATGGATCTTACCTAGGCTGCCGAAAGGGTAGCTTTTTTTATGGGATAAGTTGCATTGCATCCTTGAGCCCTTTTCTTAGCTCGTGATCAAGTGACACGAGGGGCAGTCTCACATCTGCTCGGCAAAGACCCATAAGAGACAAACATGCCTTGATGCCAGCTGGGTTGCTCTGCGCATACAAATAGGGATGAATATCTAAGAGGAGATAGTGAAGTTCACGCGCCTTGTCAAACTGGCCTTGCAAAGCCAATCTCACCATTGATCCAAACTGTTCAGGGTAGGCATTTGAAATGACTGAGATGATTCCGTCAGACCCCAAACTCAGCAGTGGGAGACCCGTCTGATCGTCTCCTGAGCTAATGACAAAGTCATCAGGGCAATCGCGGATCATTTGAGCTCCCTGCCAAAGATCTCCCGAGGCTTCTTTGATTCCTATGATGTTTGGACAAGAAGTGGCAATCTCAACTACTGAAGCAGATGTGAGATTGACCCCGGTACGACTAGGTACGTTGTACATAATGATCGGCCTCGATGTAATCTTGTCCAGCGTACGATAGTGTGACACGAGACCTGCCTGCCCTGGCCTACTGTAATATGGCGTGACCGACAATAAAGCATCGATGCCTTGCATCGGCCATTGGCTGATCTTATCTACGATGGCCTGGGTATTGTTGCCCCCAAAGATGCCCAAGACAACCGGGAGTCGACCCGCATTTACCTTAACGATATGATTGACCACAAGCTTCACCTCCTCTGGAGTGAGTGTGGACGTTTCTCCAGTGGTCCCGAGGGCGACAAGATAATCTACAGAAGCAGAAATCTGCCGCTCGACCAGAATGGTGAGCGCCTCTAAATCAATCTCCTGATCTCGAAAGGGTGTCACCAGGGCCGTACCAAGACCATGAAAATCACTCATGTTCGGGCGATTGTTTTTTCAAAGAGATCAAGTGCTTTCTCCAGTGTTTCATCGTAGTTGTCATCTTCAGATGGTAAAATACGGACATCGTAGAGATCTGGGTACTCTTTACTCATGCCCATCTTGTAGCGTGCCAGGATGCGGCCACAAAGATAGTGGAGAGGAAGTGTTTCTTCAAAATCGAGATTGATCAGTGTGGAAAAATTTCGGCGACTAAATTGCACGATATGGCGATTGTTGGGAAGTCCCAACAGGTTTTGATCGGTCTGGCTGAAGTGCTTGTGGCCATAATCCACCTTTGGACTGATGCGACGAGGTACAAAGCCAATGGATACGCAGGGCTGTCCGAGTGCTTCGACTTTTGAGATAAAACGCATGACCGATTGAATCATTGGCAAATCGCGCGCTAAGAAAAGCACTCCGACAAATTGCTTGGATGCGACGGGACCAGAGGTGTAATTTTCACCAGACGTTTTTAAGATACGGCGCCGGAGGTTGTTTTCCTGCCAGCGCTCGAAAAAAGTGCTCATGCTTCAGAAGGGACCTTCTCGACAACTTTGAAACGGCCCATCTTGCGATACTTTTGAATACGATTTTCTACAAGTACATCCTTTGGTACCTTTGCGAACTTGCTGATCTGTTGTTTAATGTGTTTTCGGAAAGAACTTGCCATTTCCTCCGGTTTTGCGTGAGCACCTCCTAAGGGTTCGTTGAGGATGCCGTCGATCAGGCCAAACTCAAACATATGATCGGAAGTCAGCTTGAGCATTTCAGCTGCTTTTTCTTTGTGGTCCCAACTGCGCCATAAAATCGATGAGCACGACTCTGGACTGATGACCGAGTACCAGGTGTTTTCAAACATAAAAACCGCGTCGCCCAGACCAATTCCAATGGCACCACCAGAAGCTCCTTCGCCGATGACATAGCATATGATTGGGGTTTCCAGCTCCGCCATCGCGTAGAGGTTTGCAGCAATGGCCTCTGCTTGGCCACGTTCTTCCGCTTCGATGCCTGGGAAGGCACCCGGGGTATCGATCATGCAAATGACTGGAAGGTTAAATTTTTCGGCAAGTCGCATGAGTCTCATCGCCTTGCGATAGCCTTCTGGGTTCGCCATCCCAAAGTTGCGATACTGCCGCATCTTGGTATTGATTCCTTTCTGGTGACCAATCACAACGAAAGAATAGCCATTTATCTTGGCGAGACCACCGACAATCGCTTTGTCATCCTTAAATCGGCGATCCCCATGCAACTCAATAAAGCTGTCGCACATTGCTTGTACGTAATATAGCGTATAGGGCCGCTCAGGATGCCTGGATAGCTGCACTCGTTGCCATCCCGTAAGGGAGCCGTAGATTTCTAGGCTCTTTTCACGGATCTTGGATTCAAGTTCCTTGATCATTGGCTTTACATTGAGATCACCTTCCTCACCTACTTGCTTGATTTTATCAAGTTGCTCGTAGAGGGATTCCAGGGGTTTTTCAAATTCTAAAAAGACCACGCGAATCAGTTTTATAAACGGAAAGTAGACCTTCTTAATGAGATCTCAATGACCAAATGTAACAATCTTGATCAAGTAGGCCAATTGGAGGAATCAAGAGCATTATCTTAGCGATTCAACTAACCTTACTATTGAAATGAAATTGATACGCTTTGGAGACTTGGGCCATGAAATGCCCGGCGTG
>CAJQNM010000677.1 GCA_905479665.1 uncultured Saprospiraceae bacterium | reverse complement strand
ATCACAGCCGCAATCGTCCGATGGGTTGCAGCGGAAAATCTGATCTGACCCGTAGCCTTCGCATCTGGCAAAACAGCGATTGGAAAATTCGATGGTATCGCCTACTTCGTTGACCACACAAACCGGGTCGTACAGGCTGATGCAGACACAGTCGTCGGTAACCTTGCAGCGAAAGATCTCATCTGGTCCATAGCCTTCGCATTTGGCAAAACAACGATTGGAAAATTCGATGGTATCGCCATCTTCATTTACAGCACAGACAGGCTCATATATCTCTGGGCAGATGCAAGGATCATCACAGGCTTCATAGTCGGTGTAGCCTGCGCATTCGGCTTGACATCTATTTTCAAATCGAATCTCTTTGCCATTGGCCACCACGCATACTGGCTCGTAAATCTCAGGACAGCCACAGGTGTCGACACAAGAAAACCATTCTTGAAAACCTTGGCACTCTGCTTGGCAAGAATTACTAAAAGTCAGTAGGGTATCTTCCGTGCGGACACAGACAGGGTCATAAATGGCCGGGCAAAAGCACTCGTCCTCACACTCACTAAATGTGTCAAATCCTGCGCACTGAGCGAGGCATTCGTTGGCAAACCAATAGCTAACTCCTGAGGAATCTAAGCCACATACGGGGCTGAAGATGAAGGGGCAATTACACGTGTCACAAGGGATCCACTCCTCCTGACCTTGGCAATCGGCAAAGCACTGGTTGAGGAAAAACTCCACTCCGTCAGCTGGGCCAAGCAAGCAGACGGGTTCGAAATCGAAGGGGCAATCGCAGTCTGGATCACATAAATAATATTCGGCGTAGCCGGCGCATTCCGCTTCACACGGATTGGAAAACGTGATCATCTCTCCACTTTCGAGGATCACACAGACATCGATGGCATCAAAGTAGTCTGGGCAGAAGCACGAGTCACATGGCTCCAGGTTTTCGTATCCTTCACATTTTGCGACACATTCGTTTTCAAATCGCACAAATGTTCCGTCATCTAAAATTCCGCATACGGGTGCAAAGACGTCGTCACAATCGCATTCCACTTCGCAAGAGCTGTACTCCGTAAAACCGGAGCACTCTGCCTCACATGCGTTTTTGAAAGTGATTTCCCCGGACGGACTGCCCACACAGACAGGTGCGATCGTATCTGGACAGGTCGTACATGAATCCTGGCACGATTCAAATTGAAAATAGCCTGCGCAAAAAGCAAAACAGGGGTTGTCAAATTGCAATAATGTGCCTGAAGAATCAGTGACACAAACGGGCAGATAGTATTCCGGACAAGCACAAGATACCCCCTTGACTGGTATGGTCATGGTTGCAGTATCCTGGCAATTATCCTCTCCCTGCAAGGTGTGGATTACATTGTAATCACCGGAATCGGCGTATGTGTGGATCGGGTTTGTCTCAGTAGATTGCTGACCGTCTCCAAAATCCCAAAGATGTTTGAAGACATCAAAAAAATCAGTTGTAAAAAACTGTACACTGAATTGAGGCGCTTGCGCTACCTCAAATTCTGCTGAGCACGGTACCTCTCGAGAGGAGCAAATCTCAATCTTGACGAAAGTGGGATTAACGGTCGCCCTTCTTGCTGGAGCAATGGCTGTGCTTGTGCAAGGATCAACTAGCTGAATCCAAAAAAATGCACTATCCGCAGGATCAAGATCAAACTGTGTTCGAAACTTGCCCTGAAAATCGGTGCGTTGAGTTTGGTCATATGCTCGGTCTCTGGTGTAAACTTGTACTTCTATGCCGGGAAGTGGCACAGATCCGGAGTGCACCTGTCCCTCAATGATAAAATCAGGATTTGGTTGGGCCATCAATCCAAACTTCATCGAGCAGAATGCAATCAGACCAAGAATGATCAGGCGTAACACAGAATAAGTAACAGAACGATGATTTCTCATAGTAAAAGTTTTAAGACATCCTATTATCACAGACGACCATGGACGTACAAGTGTTTGCCCAGTGACCAAACTTTAACATACTATCTGTGTCGCTCACGCAGCAGTTCGATCACATCATTGATGTCGTGTCCCTTGTGGGCAAGTAAAACTAGATAGTGGTAGAACAAGTCAGCAGCCTCGCCCAGAAATTTTTCTGGGTCATCGTTTTTTGCTTCGATGACCAGCTCGACGGCTTCTTCACCTACTTTCTGTGCTACTTTGTCAGTGCCTTTGGCAAAGAGCTGTGCGGTGTAGCTGCTTTCGGGATCAGCCTCCTTTCGCCCGGCAATAAGTTTTTGCAGGTACGGAATAAATGGCAAATTCTCATTGTCGCCAAAACAAGTCATCTCGCCGGTGTGACAAGTCGGACCTACAGGGGTGGCAAGGATAAGAAGACTGTCATCGTCGCAATCCTTATGCGCTGAAATGAAATTGAGAAAATTGCCGGAGGTTTCTCCTTTCGTCCAGAGTGTGCTGCGACTGCGGCTGTAGAAAGTCACCTGGCTAGAGGCAAAGGTTTTTTCCAATGCGGCGGCATTCATAAATCCTTGCATTAATACTGCACCGGATCTGGCATCTTGTACGATGGCAGGAATAAGCCCATTGCCTTTGGAAAAATCCAGATCGCTAATTTGAGACGAATTAATTTTCATGAATATTGATTTAAGCGAATGGGAATTTTCTGCTGATAAAGAGCATCTTTTAATTCTGGGATGCTAATTTCTCCAAAATGAAAAATACTTGCTGCTAATCCGGCATCGGCCTCGGCGTTTTGAAAAACATCGATAAAATGATCAATGCTGCCTGCGCCACCGGAGGCGATGACGGGTATCGACAACCTTCGTGACATGGTTCGCAAAGCATCAATGGCAAAGCCAGCTTTGGTCCCGTCGTGATCCATGCTGGTAAAAAGAATTTCACCCGCTCCACGATCTTGTACTTCATTTGCCCAAGAAAAGAGTTCTTTTTCGGTGGGAATACTGCCGCCTGCCAGGTGGACGATCCAGTCGTTTATAGTTTGTTTGGCATCGATGGCAATCACGATGCACTGACTGCCAAATTTGAGGGCGAGCTCGTCAATTAGATCAGGGTTCCGTACAGCAGCTGAATTGATGGATACTTTGTCGGCACCTTTGGCTAATAAAACCTCTACCTCTTCGACCGATTTAATTCCTCCTCCAATCGTAAAAGGGATATTCAGATTTCGAGCCACGCTTTCGGCCAGATCACCCAAGGTCTTGCGCTTTTCTTTGGTTGCGGTGATATCCAAAAAAACCAATTCATCTGCACCTTGATCACTGTATACCTTTCCCAACTCGATGGGATCGCCAGCATCGCGCAGCTGCTCAAAATTGATGCCCTTCACCGTGCGTCCATTCTTTACGTCCAGACAGGGTATGATTCGTTTAGCGAGCATCAGCAAAGTTTTGCAATTCTTTCAAGGAAATTTTCCTTTCGTAAATGGCCTTGCCAATAATGGCTCCATAGCAGCCCAGTTCCCGTAAATCTTCTAAATCATCTAGAGTGGTCACCCCACCGCTAGCAATTAAGTTCAGATCAGGGAATTGGGTGAGCATTTCCTTGTACAAAGCAGTCGCTGGCCCTTCCAGCATGCCGTCTTTAGCGACGTCGGTGCAAATCACATACGAGGCACCGGCTGCGACATGCTGCTGGAAAAATTCTTCCCAGCTATGTTCTGATTCATTTTGCCATCCGTGGGTAGCCACTTTTTCGTTCTTCAGGTCGGCCCCGAGAATAATGCGCTCAGCGCCATACTGTTGTAGCCAATGATGAAAAGTGTCCGGATCGGTCACGGCAATGCTGCCGGCAGTGGCTTGGTTAGCACCTGAGTTAAATACGATGTCAAGGTCTTCGTCTGTTTTGACGCCACCACCAAAATCGATCGTCAAGCGAGTGTGCGTGGCGATCCGTTCGAGTACTTTCCAGTTGACCACATGCTTGGCTTTGGCTCCATCCAGATCTACCAGATGCAGTCGTTGTAGGCCGTGATCGGCAAATGACTTTGCGACCTCGAGAGGGTCGTCATGATACACGGTCTTACGATCGTAGGCACCCTGGCTCAGTCGCACACACTTCCCTTCGATAATATCTATAGCAGGAATGATAAACATGGTGCTAAATATTTAGAAATTGTTTTAGAATTTCTGCACCAACCGGGCCCGATTTTTCTGGGTGAAATTGGGTAGCGTAAAAATTGTCACGGCACATGGCGGCTGAAAAATCCCTCACATAGTGACAGGTCGCTGACGTATCTGCTGTTGTCTCAACATAATAACTGTGTACGAAGTACACGTGTTGATTTTCCTGAGCACTCTGAAAAAGCGGTGTTTTTAAAGCACCAATTTGGTTCCAGCCCATGTGCGGTACTTTTTCATTGTTCTGGGGTTGAAATCTTTTTACCTGTGCATCAAAAATACCCAGACACTCCGTATTGTTTTCCTCAGAATATTTGCAAAGTAATTGCATGCCCAAACAAATGCCCAGCACAGGCTGAGTGAGACTGCAGATCAATTGGTCTAATTTGTGATCGCGCAAAAAGGCCATGGTGGTACTTGCTTCGCCTACTCCCGGAAAAATTACTTTGTCAGCCTTCTCTATGATCGCGTGATCACGGGTAAAGTCTGCATCGATGCCCAGGCGATCTAAAGCGAAATAGACTGATTTTGTATTTCCAGCATTGTAATCAATTACGGCGACCCTCATTTATAATGTGCCTTTTGTGGTGGGTAAATCAAAATTATCCATATCTCGACGTACGGCGCGTCGTATAGCTCTAGC
>CAJQNM010000676.1 GCA_905479665.1 uncultured Saprospiraceae bacterium | reverse complement strand
AATAGCAACGGCTCGTTCATTGGCAAGAGTGCCATCATGATAGAGACCGGTTTGAATAAACAAATGCGACGGCATGTGCACCAAGTGTCCAGCCCCTGGCACACGATTGCGCAATCCATGTGCTGCGGGCAGTGCCTTTTCGGGCTCTCCAGATGCCTCCATCGCATGAACATATAAATGCATGGCTTGAGGGTGCTCAGGTCTCTCAGCCAGGACATGCTCAATGATCTCGACAATCTCAGGGGTCCACAACTTTGGTGACCCATCGGTTTCCCATAAGTCCCATGGATGCAAATCCATCAAGGCTTCTGCAGCCATCATTGCGATATCCAAATCGTGCGGGTATTGATGCATTGCCTCCTTCATCGCAGCTGCATATGCTTCGTAGTAGGGGGTTGGGTCTACATCATTGTTGGGCGGATATCTTTGAGCGATGGCATTGATCAACGACCTCTCCTTGGCACTCGCATTGCCAGCATATATTTGCGCTTTAGCTATCGCGTCTCTGGCTGCCCCCAGCACATCCGGAAACATTGCAGCATTGTAATTTGGACCCAATACATAGGCGAGTCCCCAGTATCCCATCGCGCACTCGGGATCTAGCCGGATGACCTCGCGGAACGACCGAGCTGCTTCACTGTGATTAAAACCATAGTTCAAGATAAATCCTTGATCAAAATATTGTTGGGCTTTGGCTATTTCGGTGGAAATAGGATAGTGATAGACGTCCAATCCTGGAAACAAGGGACTGAGATAGCCATCGCTGCCAGGCTCAGTGTTGAGATCTGGTGGGGATGGTACACAGAGCGTACTGTAGGCTCGGTAGGGCTCTGGTGTCGATATTTCGGCTGTTGGTTCCCAACAAATCAAGCCCAACAAGGCTGCAAATAACGGTATAAGGCTGAAGAAGATGGAAAAATGAGGGTTTGAAAATTTAGAATAACGCATGATAATTACTATTGAATTAAATATTCTTTGAGGAAATTATGGAAAAGAAAATAGACTGACTTTGTAAATCACAAATACAAGAGATGGGTTTTACAAAGGCGCCGCAAAGGTGAGTAGGAAAACAGAAGCCACCAATAAATTTGGGCCTACGAGGAGTGAACCTCTACTTGAAAAAGGGGCTACATTAGGTAGACAACACAATACATGTGGTCATGTGCATATGCGTAATGATCACGCATGTAGATTGATAAGTTAGGTTTTGTCTTCTCCTGCCTGAATTTTCTGCTCGATGATGAAAAGGTGATCCAGGAGATTGACAGAGCTAGCAAGGTCCAATTTTCTTCGTAGCCGGTAGCGAGCAGTTTTTACACTTTCTGGCGAGATCCCCAGCATAGGTGCTATTTCTTTACTACTTAATTGCAATCTAACTAAGGCCAGCAATCGCATATCATTTGTGCTCAGTTGTGGGTGTTTTAATTTCAGACCTCGTATAAGATCATGGTGAGTAGACTCGAAATAGGTCTTAAAATCAGCCCAGTCCTCATCGATACGTACAGCAGAATCGATCATCCGTTCTACTCCATCCAGGTCACGCCTGTGGGCGACTTGCGCATCACTCTTAATGGACTTGATCTTAGATTTGAGATCCTGGAGTAGTTTATTTTTCTGTAGAAAGTTTAAAGTGAAGGAAGCCAACTCCTTCTCGCGATCGTGAATTGTTGTCTTTAGTTGACTAGATTCAGACTGCACTACTTGCAGTTGCTTGTCTCTCGAAGCGATTTTTCCACGGAGTCTTTGGATCAAATGATAGAGCACGATTCCGGTAAGAATCAACGCCAGGAAAAGTGCAATTTTTTGCAGTCTATCGCTCTTACTTGTCTGATTGAGTAGCTCGATTTCTCGTTGGGCCAATTGCAATTCTTGCTCCTTCTGTAGAAACTCATACTGAGAAGTCAAGCTGGCAATTTTATTTTGCTCCTTTTCATTATAGATGGTATCGAGAATGGTGGCATGTTTCTGAGCGTAGTAGAATGCTTTGTCCATTCGATTTTGCTTTTGATATAGCCCAATGAAACTCTGATAGACTTCACGGAGTACTTCCTTGAGCTGAAATGCTTCTGCCATTCTCTCACTACGAGTGAGGTAGTTTTCAGCGGGTATTAAATTGCCCTGACGCACGTAGATGTCTCCCAGTTTTTGAAAATTGTCAGCGATGCCCACGTGATCGTATCTTTCTGCCCCAGATTCGATCGAAAGGAGGAAATGCGAAATAGCGGTACCATACTCCTTCTTTCGATTAAAAAGATCACCGAGTTTGTTATTGACTTCCGCAACTCCATACTTAAATCCGGCGTGTGTATGAGTCTCTAAGGCCTTCGTCAGCAATGCATAAGCCTGATCGTATTGTTCCAGGTCGATTAGCAAACTGCCCCACTTAGTTTGAGTGGTAGCAACCCGATCAGATCTGCCCATGCGTTGGAAAATGGCCAAGGCCTCCCGATATTGCTCAATGGCTTTTTCTGCATCTTGCTGATCTTGATAAGTCATGCCTAGG
>CAJQNM010000675.1 GCA_905479665.1 uncultured Saprospiraceae bacterium | reverse complement strand
GATTGCGGCACAGCCAATGGCAACGCACGGGCCGTTAGAGATGCCTTTTACAACCACATCGGATCCAACCCACTCGATATGATTATTTTCTTGGGCGATAACGCATACAATGATGGTACCGATAGCGAATACCAATTTGCCCTCTTCGAAAATATGTATGAGGATAAAATGAAAAATACGGTTTCATGGTCGTGTCTAGGAAACCACGACGGGCATACCGCCAACAGCAGCACCCAGGATGGACCCTACTACGATATCTTTAGTTTTCCTACCCAGGGCGAAAGCGGAGGAACACCTTCCGGAACAGAGGCTTATTACTCTTTCGACTATGGCCCTATCCATTTCATTAGTCTTGACTCCTATGAATCTGACAAATCCATAGGTGGAAGTATGCATAGCTGGTGCGAATCAGATCTCCAGAACACGAGCAGTGACTGGATTGTAGCCTTTTGGCACCATCCGCCCTATACAAAGGGGTCTCATGACTCCGATAGCGAGGGTTCATTGATTACGATGCGCGAGAATTTCCTGCCTATGCTTGAGGCCAATGGGGTAGATCTGGTCCTGTCCGGGCACAGCCATTCTTACGAAAGATCCTACTTTTTAAATGGACATTACGGCAATTCCAATTCCTTCGATGCAGCTGTTCATACAGTAGGGAGTAATGGAGCTGGAGATGGACAAGCTGGCAGTGGCGGGGCCTACCATAAAGCGCCAGCTGAGACTGATGGTGCAGTTTATATAACCACTGGATCTGCCGGTAAAACATCTTCGGCGTCTCTGGACCACGAGGCCATGTTCTACTCTGTGGCATCTTTGGGCTCTTGTGTTTTGGAGGTCAGTGGTAATCAAATGGAAGTAAAGTTTGTGAGAGAGACTGGATCCATAGAGGATTTTTTCACCATATCCAAAGATGTTGGATGCTCCCCCGGGTCGGCTTGCAATGATGGCGATGACTGCACAATCAATGACATCTACGATACCGATTGCAACTGCACCGGTACTTTGGCCGATAGTGACGGTGATGGGGTTTGCGATGCAAATGACCAATGCCCCGGGGCTGACGACGCCTTGATCGGGCAGACCTGTGATGACGGTGATGCTTGCACTGACAATGATGTATATGACGCTAGCTGTGGCTGTTCAGGGACCCTCCAGGACGCCGATGGTGATGGAGTCTGTGATAGTAATGATCAATGTCCAGGGCTGGATGACGCTTTGATTGGTACCAGTTGCAATGATGGCAATGACTGCACCATCAATGACATCTACGATGCGAATTGTGGATGCACCGGCACCTATGTAGATAGTGATGGAGATGGGGTTTGCGATGCTGATGATCAGTGTCCGGGATCTGATGATTCGATCGATAGTGACGGAGATGGTATTCCTGATGGTTGTGACAATTGTGATCCCACGATCAGCGATTTCCCAACCAGTCCCTTAACTCATTCAGGTTCGGGAGCCACAGTGACCAACTTGACACTTATCGGTATTCACGAAAGTGCAACCTTCCAGGTCACAGGCTTAGGGGCCAGAACGAACAGGAAGAAGTCTCGTCGATTCATCGATGAAGTCTTGATTACCTACATTGATGGTTCGGATACGCAGCACACGTATGGCACATTCAGTGGAAATCAAGTCTCCGATATTTCCGTAACCATCAATTCAACTGTCAAATCCATCGAGGTGGCGCTATCTGATGGCTACGATGGAAATTCGAGCGTGCAGCAAAGCATCAATCTCTCTACTGTGCAATCCTGTGAGATCAGTGTCGATCTGAACAACAATTCGCTCACGCGAGCCACTTTGATAGATGACGTCGAGGTGATCTTAAGTCCGAATCCCACAGACGACCTGCTGTCTGTCAACCTAAATAGTCCAAAGGATCTCATTGGCGTGAATATCATCGTGGACATTGTTGATCATTCGGGACGGAAGCTTTTTACGCGCTTCACCACTATAGCGGGGCAACGTTTTGTTGAGACAATTGATGTGAATGGTTTCTCTCCGGGGTTGCACGTTCTTCAGATTCGGGGCCCTGGGATATCGATCAATAAGAAATTCATCGTTGCGCACTAAGGGGCCGGCAAATAATAAGTTTCCGATTTGATACGGTCCCTAAGCACTTTGGCATGAGCTCGTAGACTGACCATTGGAATATTGTAGTTAGCTCAATAAACAAATGAGCCCGGGGCTTAGGTTGAGAGACCGCCCCGGTCTCATTTCACTTGCTCTTTCATCACTCATCATGACCTATCATAATGAATTTCTCAAAATCAAATGAAAGGGGTTGGCAATTTGCGTCCGCTTGTTCTCTAGTATCATCTGACCCACACTGCGGCCAAGTGCATTAAAGTCGGTCGAAATAACTGTGATCCCGTCGAGCAGGATTTCTTTGAGGGGTGTTTCGTTGTAAGAAATAATGCCCACATCTGCACCTACTTGCATTTCCAGAGCCTTGATCCGCTTGATCAACGTAACCAAATCATCTTCCATCACATTAATAAAAACATCTCTCTCCTCAATTTCACAAGCTGCAATATCGTCCACAACTTCATGCTGAAAAGCAAATTCTGTACAAAAATCTTTAAAGCCTACAACAATCTCATAGGGATGATAGCTATAGGATGGCAAAATCAGTTTGATCCGTTTGTATTTTTTCAGTGGTTCCAGGGCCTCTACTAGGGCATTAGATATATCCTTTGCAAATGCTTGATAGACTGCCCCAAAATCGCCGGTTACCCCCTTGACCTGCTTATCCAATAAAATTAATTTATTCTTCGGTATTTGATTGATGACATCTGCTGCATTCTGGCCGCCTTCAAGAAAATGCGTGATAATTACGAAATGGCTGAAATTATTAGAGAGATTGGAGGTGATGTAATTCTTAAACAACCTGAAATCGTTATTGTAAATATAAAAATCGATAGACGCCTCATCGCCTAAGGCCTGACGGAGTGAATCATAAATTATTTTCTTGTGCGCACTCAGTTTATTAAAGAGTAAAAACACCCTTGCCTTTCTTTTGGTATTTTCACTCTTCACGAAATAACCCTTTCCCTGCACCGACTGGACCACACCGATCTTCTGCAATCGATCATACGCTTTGACGATGGTATCGCGAGAAATGTCAAAATCGATCAAAAGACGATTTACCGAGGGCAATTTGTTATCTAATTTTATGTCTCCTCGCTCTATACCAGATAGAATCGAGTCGATGATCTGCTGGTACTTCGGCGTCTTGGAGTATTCATTTATTTTGATCAGCTTTTCCATGAGTGGATGTCATAATTAAGGAAGTCGAGTCATTTCATGCCTCTATGGTGCATTTGAATATAGTCAAAAAGCGGAGTCCCCCCTCACCAATAATTCCGAACCTGCGGGAGGGTTCCCTTAGGGTCAGGGCAGTGGGATGGCAACTTGAAATTACAGCTTTGGACTTGCCTCCTGCGCTTGCCCCCGACCCCTATAGGGGAGTCCGCCCGCACCAATAATTCCGAAGCTGCGGGAGGTTTCCCTTCAGGGCCAGGGCAGTGGGATGGCAACTTGA
>CAJQNM010000674.1 GCA_905479665.1 uncultured Saprospiraceae bacterium | reverse complement strand
GATCCGGCTGTCCGGTACCTTTGGAGAACTTAGGGGTGATCATTTTCACACGGGTATCGATATCAAATCTAGCAGAGGTATGTCAGGGGACGTGGTCATGGCCGTGCAGAATGGGTATGTCAGTCGTATCAAAGTGATGGCCGCTTCGTATGGCAATGTCATCTACATCGATCATCCCGACGGGCACACCTCTGTCTACGCTCATCTGGATCAATTTCGTCCAGATATAAGAGAGTATGTTCGCGCAAACCAATATGCACAAGAATCATTCGAAGTAGATCTAAAAATCGACAGTACTCAATTTCCGGTACAACAAGGAGATGAAATTGGCCAGATGGGAAATTCAGGTTTTTCCTTTGGCGCTCATCTTCATTTTGAATTGCGTTCTACAGCAAGCGGTGCGCCGATTAACCCACTCTGGAAGGATTGGCTGCTCGAAGACGTGACCAAGCCCATCATTCAGCGCACCAAGATTTATCACCTCGACCATCGTCACCAAGTGCATGGAGAGATTGATGCACAAACCTCTTCCCCTGCCGTACCCCAGGAAATCAATGCCTGGCGCATCGGCCTGGGTGTGCAGACATACGACCCCTTTAATGGCAAGGCCAATAAGAACGGCGTCTATGAGATTCGAATTCTCGTGGATAAGGAATTACACTACCAGGTCAAATTTGATAGCATCCAGACGTCAAATTATCGATCATATCTGGTACATACCGACCACGCCGAGCGGATACTCAACAAAGAGAATATACACCGCTGTTTCAGAGCACCGGGAAACAGACTACGAATCTATCCAACGGTGATAAATAATGGAGTCATCTCGATTTTTCAAGATCGAGCTAGTCGCGTGGACATTGAGGTATTGGATTTTATGGGCAATAAGACGGAGGAGACGTACTGGATAAAAAGGACAGCTGACATCAAAATGCCTACTGGTGTCCCGTATAATATCATGGTGGAAGCAGGCAGTGTCGACACTGTGACCCATGGATCACTAGCTTTGTTTTTTGAAGAAAAAACGCTGTTTCAGGACTTGCGTCTTTCTATTTCTGCCACCCCTTCGCCCCACAGCTCTCCACTGTATCTCATAGGTAACCCCAAAACACCCCTGCGTGAACCTGTGTTGTTGACTCTTTCAATGGCCGACTTGACACCTGCCAGTCGTGCACAAACCATACTTTGCAAAGTAGATAGCGAAGGCAACCCCTCCTACCAGGGTGCATCTCAACACAATGATCAGATACAGGCAAAGCTAGGATCTCTCGGTTCGTACGCGCTCGTTCGGGATAGCATCCCACCAAGGATCGAAGTCGTGCGCAATCACAAGACAAAAACAACCCAGCAATTCATATTTAAGGTGGAAGACAATATTGCAGATATGCCCCTCTCCTATCAGGCAGAAATAGATGACCGCTGGGTACTCACCAGCTATGATCGAAAATCCAATCAATTGCGCACCACAGTAGATTTACAAGAGCCCCACAAGGGCTCGAGAAATTTTAAACTTGTAGTAACTGATGCTGTTGGAAATGGCACCGTTTATTCAGTAATAATTAATAATTAAACAAAACTAAAACAACGTGGCAGAAACACACCTTCAAGAGGGAGATAAGGCTCCAAATTTTTCCGGCCAGGATCAAGATGGTCAGACGATTGCATTAAACGATTTCCAAGGGTCTAAATTGATTTTATTTTTCTACCCTAGAGACAATACCCCGGGATGCACTGCGGAGGCCTGCAGCTTGCGAGATCACTACAGAGAGCTGCAAGAAAGCGGATATAAAATGCTTGGCGTGAGTGCTGATTCAGAAAAGAAACATCAGAATTTTCGGGCAAAATATAAATTGCCATTTCCGCTGCTCGCAGACACTGAAAAAGAAACCATCAAAGCATATGGAGTATGGGGACCGAAAAAATTTATGGGCCGTGAATTTAACGGGATTTTACGCACCACCTTTGTCATTGATGAGCAAGGGATGATCGAACGGATCATCAAAAAAGTAAAAACTAGAAATCATGCAGCTCAGATCTTAGGAGGCTAAGGGCCTTGCATCACCTGTCATTTAAATCTATCTTTGAAATATGGCCTTAGCACCGCAGCTCTTACCAAACTACACCTACCTGGAGTACAGCAAGTGGGAAGGTGATTGGGAATTGATCGAAGGAATCCCTTTTGCCATGACCCCGGCTCCCTCGATCAGACACCAGCGCATTTCAATGCAATTGTCCTTTGCATTTAGAGATGCTCTAGATGATTTAGAAACATGCGATTGTGAAGTAATTGGGCCGATCGACCTAAAGGTTTCCGATCATACAGTTGTCCAGCCTGATATTTCTATTCTCTGCGAGTCTGCCCAAGATCAATATGTCGAATTTCCGCCCTCGCTCGTGGTTGAAATACTATCCCCATCGAGACGTGAGCATGATATAATTACGAAACGCCAACTCTATGAGAAATTTGGCATAAAATATTACCTGATAGCCGATCCAAATGAAAATAAAATCTCTGCCTTGGAATTACACAATGCTAAATATGTAGAAATGGAGAGCGCCCTCAGATTCACTCTAGACGAGAGCTGCGCAATTGAACCTGATTTTTCGAAAATATTTTAGACTACTCCCCCGAAATCTGCTCTAAAGCCAGCATCAATGCATGGGTGCCTTTACGTCCGTGTCCCTGCGCCACAACAGCCTTATACAA
>CAJQNM010000673.1 GCA_905479665.1 uncultured Saprospiraceae bacterium | reverse complement strand
TATATCGAGTCTGAGTGAAATGCTGCAACTGGCCGGCTTTTCAGTAGAAATGATAAATATATAACCATGGATAGTATATCTCCGTACAGCTTGATCATAGTGGCTTCAGTAGTCCTGATCATCTCTTTCTTTTTTGGGGAGGTGGCCCGTAAAACGAGTATTCCTTCTGTGATCTTGCTCATATTCTTAGGCATTCTTGCCAACCTTGGTCTAAAGGCTGCTCAAGTGGGCACCATCGACTTCTTACCCATATTGGAAATACTGGGCATCGTCGGGCTGATCATGATTGTGCTAGAAGCAGCATTGGAATTAAAACTGGAGCGGGACAAAGTCATTCCTATTTCGATTGCACTCGGAGTGGCATTGGTGGGATTATTGTTGTCTACCTGGATCACCGCGCTGATCTTGGAGCGCTTCATCGAAGGGATGGACACTTTGCACGCCTGGATTTACGCCACTCCCTTATCGATCCTCTCCAGTGCGATCATCATACCAAGTGTGGTCGACATGAAAAAATTGAAGAAGGAGTTTCACATTTACGAAAGCACCTTTTCAGATATTCTAGGCATTATTCTCTTTTACTTTTTGATTGGTCGCCTGGATACGGGGTCCCATGGTGAGCACGGGGGAGGAAGTGGATTTGGTCAGTTTATCTTGACGATTGTACTTACCGTGATTCTGTCTGTGATCTTCAGTTATTTGATTGTCCTGATATTCCAAAAGATACGTAGTCATGTCAAGCTTTTTCTACTCATCTCGGTTTTGATGCTGCTCTATGCCGTCGGCAAGAAAATGCACCTTTCCTCACTGATCATTATTCTCATCTTTGGATTGATCATTGCTAATATGCAGTTGTTTTTTCGAGGTCGATTGAGGACTATGCTGGACGAAAAGAAAGCCAATGATGTCTACGAAGGTCTGCATGTACTCACGATGGAAACCGCTTTTGTAGTCCGCACATTTTTCTTTGTGATATTTGGCATGACCATCACTTTTGAATCCCTGGCAAACCCCCTAGTGATTGGAGTTAGTCTGCTTATCCTAGTGATCATTTACTTCATACGTTTTATTTTACTGCGTGCCTCAGTCGGTGCAGATCTGATACCACAGCTATTCATCGCTCCTCGTGGCTTAATTACCGTACTTCTTTTTTATGCCATACCGGTCGAAGCAGAAGTTGCCGGATTCGATCAGGGCATTTTGGTTTTTATTATTTTAGGAACGGGACTCATCATGACCGTCTCCATGATCTACGACAAACGTCGCGCCTACACAGCCATTCGCAAGGCCAAATCTCTTCCCGTGAACGTGGTCAAATGGAAAGCTCCCGGTCTAGATCAAAATTGATTGCTCATGAAATCTCAGTTGATTTTGGCATTCCATCTTTGCGTACTACTCGGTTACGGTAGCACTATTCTGTCTGCACAAACGCCAGATGATCAGGTAGCAGATTGGCGCACTGACCTTAGGCAAGCCAGTGGAGTGGAAAAACTCAAACTATACCACCAGCTCATCGAAGCAAACCTGGAGCAAAATGATGCAATGGCCTTGAGGGATGCTCAACTTGCTCAGGAGCTGGCAGAATATATTCTCATCGCAGACAATGGACTTGTCAAAACGGAAGACCTCTCTTTAAAACCCAAAACGTACCTCCTCATGGGGCAGGCATTGGAGTCCAGAAACAGAATTGATGAAGCGATTCAGGCATACACGGACGCCATCACCAGCGCCACAGAAATTCGAGACATGGAGCAACTGACCGATGCGGAGGAGCGACTGGTACTTGTTTCGAACAAGAAGGGGGAGAAGAAAAACCCCCTGGGACGAGCCGTAGGGGGATTATTTTCTAAGACAGCAGGTGGCTTGCAGGACTTGGGTTTTGAGACCGCGCTGCGTATGGCTACCTACAATGAAAAAAAATCCAACTACCCTGCTGCCATAAAACATTACAACAAGGCCATTGCCCGATTGATCAATAAAGGAGAGGCTGCTGAAGCTGAGAAACTTCGCCTACGGGTTGTCCAACTCGAGTCTCCGATCGCAGCCTCTCCTAGCACACCATCGCCACCTTTGCCGCCCATGGAAGGGATCGAAATCCTTGAAGAAGTTGATGATAGCATAGACATGGCCTTGATCGATCGGCAGGTGAGCAATTTTATGGAAGAATTTTACGTCGACAACCAAAGCACCACGGAAGAAGAGAATGAGACGGTGAATGAAATGGCGGTTAGAGCGGTTGTCTTAGACAAGGCAGAGAGAAATGTGGTAGAAATCGCCAACAGCGCCCGCAAAGCTGAAGAGTCTCGCGACTACGCCGCCTCCCTGGACTACTACAAACAATTCTTGGCACTCGAGCAGCAACTCACGGTGGAACAAAGGCGTCAGGACTCCAGTTTGGCTCAGATACAATTGCTGAAGAGCACCAACATTCTGCAGAGTGAAATAAATCAACAGGAATTACAACAACAGCGACAAGCCAAAAGAAGCATGGCAGGTGGACTTGGTCTTGCAGCTGCACTTGCTACTTCCTTGCTGATACTCTACCGCAACAAAACAGCAGACCACAAGAAATTGGGAGCAGCATTTAATGATCTAGAGGAGACTCAAAAAGAGCTGAATGGAGCCCAACGTAGGGTCAAACAACTACTCAAGCAACATGTCTCGGGGGCAGTCGCCGATGAACTACTTACCGAGCAAGGCATACAAGGCGTGTCGAGAAAGTTCGTCTGCATCATGTTTCTCGACATCCGTGATTTCACTCCCTTTGCAGAAAAGCACAAACCTGAGGAGATCATCGACTATCAAAATAAGGTCTTTGGGTCTATGATTGATGTGATCAATGAGCATGGTGGCATTGTAAATCAGATCCTTGGAGATGGTTTTATGGCCACTTTCGGTGCACCTGTCTCATCAGGCAATGATTGCGCCAATGCATATCAAGCTGCAAGAAAGATCATCAAGAACGTTGCTGAAAGAAGTAAGTCTGGTGAGATCCCTCTTACGCGAGTTGGTGTTGGTCTCCATGCCGGCAATGTGGTTGCGGGCAATGTGGGCACGAATGAACGCAAACAATATTCGATCACTGGCAGTGCCGTTATCATTGCTTCTCGTTTAGAACAGCTCAATAAGGAATTTGGCTCCAGTCTTGTTCTTTCAAAAGATGTGTATGATATTGTCCCCACGGAGCTGAGGAAGCCAATGAAATTTGAGCCTGTCGATATAAAGGGCCGTACGGAACCCATCGAGGTAGCCTATATTTAGAAGCGCTCAGATAAATCCTCACAAAATCTCATATGGCCATGATTTTGCATTTGTTATATTTGCATTTATTCCACTAACTACGGGCCACTTTACTGCAATTAATACGAGAATTGATTATGCGTTTCAGACCGCACTATGGGTAAAACAATTGCACGAAAGAAAGTAACAAAGAGACAAAAATCTCGAGATTCCAAGTGGCTACTGATTGGTCCATGGCTGGCTGCTGTTGCAATTTTGGTAGTCCTATTCCTAATCAGGTTTAGTAACTCGTCGGCAACGACCAATGCTGAAGTCGTAGACCATGCGGGTCTTGATATAGTGCTTCAGTTACTGGCTTGGCTGGTCGGCACCATCAGTATTGTCTTCTTATGCCTCAGGAAGTTGGACCATACTCCTGTTCAGCCTGGTAAGCTTGATCGTTGGGTTCTCTTGGCTGGTTTTGTAGCAGTCACTACAATTTTTGTCCTCGCATTTCAACCAGCTATGTCTCCCAACGGAGACAACGCGGAGTACATCATCAATGCTAAATCTCTGAGTGATCATGGGAAGGCATTACGGCTAGAAAGCAAAAGAAATACGCCAAACACGCTGGCCTCCCTTACGCTGCCGCTGATGCTGACTCCGATCTACAGCATTTGGGGTCTGGATATTGTCAAGATGAAGATGCTGATCACAGTCTTGGGCATTGCCAGTTTTCCTTTCTTGTTCCTCCTCTTTCGCAGGAAATTTGATTTTTGGGAAGCAGGCATCCTCTCGTTGGTATGTTACAGCGCTCCCTATTTAATCTCCTCGGCGAGCAGTATTATGACCGAGACGCCCTATATTTTTTGGTCTCTTCTTACTCTACTTGTGGGGCTAAAGTTCTCCTATGCTCCAAAATTAAATCTTTGGCTCGGCTCGGCTGTGCTGATATGTGTACTCCTTACATTTCAGACCCGAGCTATTGGCATTGGTATTTTTGCGGCACTATTGGCTCATCTTTTCTTCAAGATAGACTGGCTCTCTATCTATCGAGATAAGAAATGGAAATCATTGCCCAGTGATCAAGGCTTCCGAAAATTCCTCTTCCTTTTCCTGCCTTCTTTTCTGGGACTAGTCGCCCTGCAAATTTGGCAGGCAAACACTGGCACGTCTCAAGCATCTGTATTTTTCGAGAAAGATATGTTGGGAGCACTTTGGCTAAACTTACAGAGCACAGCAAACCTGTTTGGGCCCATGCTCTTTAGTGCCGATACATTTCGCTGGGCCAGCTTTTCCAACTCGGAGCAACTGAGCAATATCAATGTTTTTTATGTGCTGCTTAGTCTGACCGTTGTGCTGGGACTGGTCCGTGCGATTCTCAAAAATGACTTTATTGCCTGGTACACACTTGCAACGACCATGCTGATTCTACTTGGTAGTCTCACCAACCAGGAGATGGTGTTGATACGCTATCTGTCCGTGTTGCTGCCGTTCTTTATTTATTTCTTCTACCTGGGTTTGAAATTCTCACTCTCTTGGATCGCGGAGAAAACCAAATTGACAAAAATCGAGCCCAAGGTCATGGCCACCTCCCTCCTGGTCATGATTATGATGTTTTTTAGCCATTTTGCTGCAAGTAGTTTCACTGTGGCCCGAGCGAATGTGGGCTATGGTCCATTTTATGAAGATCTAATCTCTTGTGCGCTATGGTCGAGAGAAAATCTCCCGGTCGATGCATATGTAGCTTCGATCAAACCTCGGTTTTTCTATGTCATCTCCGAGCGAAAAGGCATGCGCTCCACCACCAGTAGCGAGCAACGTAAAGAAAA
>CAJQNM010000672.1 GCA_905479665.1 uncultured Saprospiraceae bacterium | reverse complement strand
TGGGGATGGAGGAGATGGATCGATTTGCTGATCTTATATCTTCTTGCGAACCATCATCGAGCACGATGATCTCTGCCTGCAAACGAAGCATTTGGACCTGCTGAGACAGCGCTTGGACCAGGTCAAGCACCTTGTGGTTATATACTGGAATCAGAACGGAGATCACTCTGCCAAATTAGGTATTTTGGCAGTCTGCAGCGTCATGAACTTATATCTTTGCAGTCTGTTTCAAATACGTTTTAATACAAGAGATGAGCGAATCGACCACCCGGGCTATTGAGAAGAAAGTGCAAGATGGTGTCCGTATCAGTGATGAGGATGCCCTATATCTATTTGAACATGGCACTCTCGCCCAGCTAGGTAAAATGGCCAATCAGGTGCGTGAACGCTTGCATGGTGATCGCACCTACTTCAACCGCAATTTTCACATCGAGCCAACGAATGTCTGTATCTATACGTGCTCGTTTTGTTCATACTCACGCCTGATTAAGAATCGAGGAGAGGGCTGGGAGTATACGCACGAGGATATGATGGAAATCATACGCTCATACGATGATGCACCCGTTACAGAAGTTCATATCGTGGGCGGAGTCTTGCCACAATTTGATGTCTTATTTTATGAACAGCTCTTTAAGGCCATCAAGATCCACCGACCTGACCTACACATCAAGGCACTCACACCGGTAGAGTACCATTACATTTTTAAGAAGGACAAAATCTCATACCAAGAGGGCATGGAGCGGATGAAAGCAGCCGGTCTTGATTCCATTCCTGGCGGTGGCGCGGAGATCTTTCATCCAGAGGTGAGAGAAAAGATTGCGGGTGATAAATGCAATGCGGATCAGTGGTTGGAAATACATCAGATTTGGCACAAATTAGGCATGCGTAGCAATGCCACGATGCTCTACGGCCACATTGAGAACCATGCACACCGCGTAGATCATCTTTCGCGTCTACGCAAGCTCCAGGAAGAAACCAACGGATTTCAAACCTTCATCCCCTTGAAGTTTCGCAACAAGGGCAATCAAATGTCGCATGTAGCAGAGTCGACGGTGGTCGAAGACCTACGTAACTATGCGATTGCACGAATCTACTTGGATAATTTTGATCACGTTAAAGCCTATTGGCCGATGATCGGACGTACCACTGCCCAGCTTTCACTGGCCTTTGGTGTCGATGACCTTGACGGTACCATCGATGACACCACAAAAATATATAGCATGGCAGGAGCGGAGGAGCAAAACCCTTCACTTTCGACCAAAGACTTAGTGGCAATGATTCAGGCCGTAGGTCGACTTCCGATAGAGAGAGATACGCTTTATGGAGTAGTGGAAGATTTCACAGATCATGTTTTTGAAGACGAATACCGGGGTTACCTCGATCTACCCGTACTGAATTAATACTGATGAAAAAATTGAGGGTCTCCCTGGTCGATTATCTAAATTCGAAGCCTTATGCTGTTGGTCTTCAGCAGGGTGAGGAGTCTGGTATTGAGGTGATCAGTGACAATCCTGCCAGATGTGCAGACCGCCTTTTGGCAGGTGAGGTCGATCTTGGTTTGGTGCCGGTAGCGATTCTTCCTCAAATTGATCCTTGCCATTTATTAGAGGGCTGGGGAATAGGTTGTGATGGGGAGGTTGGATCTGTATGTATCTTATCTCAGGTGCCAATAGAAGAAACGACGTCCATCCTGCTTGATTATCAATCGCGTAGCTCTAATCTGCTCGCTCAAATTTTATGTCAAGAATTCTTAGGGTTGTCGCCTCGGTTTAAAAGGGGTGGCCCTGGCTACGAGAGGAAGGTCGTTGGAAAAGTTGGCGGCTTGGTTATTGGTGATCGTGCCTTAACATTACGTCCTGCTTTTCCCTACGTCTACGATCTCGGTAAGCTCTGGAAAGAATATACTGGACTACCCTTTGTCTTTGCATTGTGGGCGGGTCCAAGAGAATTAAGTAAAGGAGAGACAATTATATTCTCACAGCACTTCGAGGCAGGCCTCAGCCAAACCAAGGAGATTGCGATGAGATATCAACCTGATTTCCCTGACTACGATACGGAGAAATACCTTACAGAAAATATTAAGTACCGGATCGATGCACGGTATCTGGAAAGCCTTGGGCTATTTCAGACGAAGAGTGCACCATACATAAATCATGAAAAATTAATGACCATATGAGCAGACCATCCACCCTGGGTGCACTGAGAGAAAGCGGTTACATGAGCAAGTCAGTGAAAGACGAGCTACGCGACAATCTGATTTTGAAATTACGAACCGGCGAAACGATCTTTCCGGGCATTGTCGGTTTTGAAGAGACCGTTCTGCCGGATGTCGAACGGGCCATTTTATCCCGCCATAACTTCCTCTTGCTTGGACTACGAGGTCAAGCCAAGACTCGAATCGCCCGACTGCTCACTCAGTTGCTGGATGAGTACATGCCGATTATTGCAGGCAGTGAGCTCAACGATGATCCGCTGGCTCCGTTGTCCTATTTCGGACTCGCACAGATCGAAGAGATGGGAGACGAGACACCGATCGATTGGGTACATCGAGATGATCGCTATGTGGAGAAACTGGCTACCCCAGACGTGAGTATCGCTGATCTTATCGGTGATGTAGACCCCATCAAAGCGGCCACACTCAAGTTGCCTTATTCCGACCAACGAGTTATCCATTATGGATTGATTCCTCGGGCGAATCGTTGTGTGTTTGTGATCAATGAATTGCCGGATTTACAGGCCAGAATTCAAGTCTCCCTCTTCAATATCCTACAAGAAGGGGATATTCAAATCAGGGGATTTAAGCTTCGCCTGCCGCTGGATGTGCAGTTTGTATTTACCGCAAATCCGGAAGACTACACAAATCGGGGGAGTATCATTACACCACTTAAGGACCGGATAGAAAGTCAAATCCTGACACACTACCCACTGAGTATTGCCGATGCTATGCAGATCACCAGTCAGGAGGTACAACTTACGCAAGCACAAGAAGAGATCAACGTTCCAAATTTGATTTCGACACTGCTGGAGCAGATTTCATTTGTTGCTCGAGAAAGTGAGTTGGTAGACGAAAGCAGCGGCGTATCAGCGCGTCTCAGTATCTCCGGCATGGAAAATCTCATTAGCTCAACGGAGCGGCGCATGTTGAAAAACAAGGAGGAAAAGGGGAGCGTCCGACTCAGCGACTTTTGGGGTATGATTCCGGCAATCACTGGAAAAGTGGAGCTGGTCTATGAGGGCGAACAAGAAGGGCCCTATGCCGT
>CAJQNM010000671.1 GCA_905479665.1 uncultured Saprospiraceae bacterium | reverse complement strand
CGGAGTTTTCGGGAGATGAGCCCAAGCCGGAAGGGGTCGAAAGCAGTTTTCAGATTCCTGTAGATCGGATCCAACCTGAGAACTTGCAAAAGGAAATACTTGGTATGAAGGTGGAAGGTCGTTTCCGCTTTAATCCATTCACTTTGGAGGGCGAGCGGTCTGCAGAATTTGTACGTAAGCACATTCTCAAGCTTGATGAGGCAGAGGCAGATCGTGAAATAAGCGAAGATTTTGAAGGCGTCATCGCCCAGATCACCCGTGTAAAACCGGCCGAGCTCAACGGTGAGTTTTACGAGCAAATCTTTGGTGCGGATGGTGCCAAAACAAAGCCGGAGGCTCTAGAAGAAATCAAAAAGTGGATTAGAGATTCACACAACCGGCAAGCTGAAGCGTTGCTCTATCGCGATTTTCAAGATCGATTGATGGATGAAAATGAGATGCCACTCCCTGATGAGTTTTTACACCGCTGGCTGGCGGCAAGTGCCGAAAACCCTAGTGAAGAACAGATTGCCAAGGATTATGATGCCTTTGCACGCAGCTTACGCTGGAATTTGATTGAGAGCCACATTCGTAAGGAACATGAGCTTCAAGTGGAGTCTGCGGAGATAGAAGAGATGATGGCGAGGCAGGTACGACAAAATCTCGGTGGATATCAGGTTCCTCCGGAGTTTGTCTCCGACATGGTGCAGAGACTTATGAAGGACGAGAAGCAAGTATCTAAGGCCTACGAGGAAAGGATGGGCGACAAGATATTTGAAAAAATTGTTGAATTGGTGACTATTGAAGAGGAACCAATCAGCATCGAGGAGTTAAATGAGAAAATGGAGGAGGCCCGTCGAACGAGTCATGTTGACGGAGAGGAGGAATAAGGATATGGTGTGACTGAACATTTTACGTTCAAAGAGATTTATAGTAGGCGTCCCATCGAGAATCGTTTGCAACCTTAAAAATTAAGAGTATGTACAGTCAGGAAGAATTCAAAAAATATGCCGTCAAGCATATGGGCATCAATAGCGCCCACATTGACAAATACATGGATGCCTCCGCACCAAGGATAGATGGCTTCACACCGCAAGTCATAGAAGAGCGCCAAATGAATGTCGTGGGCATGGATGTGTTCTCTCGTCTCATGATGGATCGCATCATCTTTATGGGTGTACCGGTGAATGACTACGTGGCAAACGTGATCCAGGCTCAATTGCTTTTCCTTCAATCTACGGACCCAAAGCGTGATGTCCAGATGTACATCAATAGTCCCGGAGGATCAGTGATCGCTGGCCTAGGCATTTATGATACCATGCAGTTCGTCTCCATGGAAATTGGTACCATTTGCACGGGACTAGCTGCCTCGATGGGTGCCGTATTGCTTGCTGCTGGTACGAAAGGCAAGCGTACTTGTCTCCCGCATTCGCGAGTGATGATTCACCAACCTTCAGGAGGCATGCAAGGCCAGTTTTCGGACATGGAAATCTCCTACAATCTGATTCGCACAATGAAGAAGGAGCTGTACGAAATATTGGCAGATTGTACAGGCAAGGATTTTGACACGATCGAGAAAGATTGCGATCGGGACAACTGGATGACAGCTGGAGATGCCAAAGAGTATGGCCTGGTCGATGAAGTCCTCGAGCGAAGAAAATCGAAAACGGACGACAAGTAATTTAGGGCAATTCCCTTACCTTCGCGGTGGTAGAATAGTTGAATCATGGATGATAAAAATGTGCGGTGTTCTTTTTGTGGTCGCGATAAAGGCGAAGCACTTATTCTTATTGCGGGAATAGACGGACACATTTGCGAAGTGTGTGTAGAACAGGCCAATGACATCATCGCAGAGGAGCTTTTTGACAAAGAAGGGGAGGAGAAGGGAAAATTCCTCTTGCCATCAAATGTTACTCCCAAGGTGATCAAAAAGGGACTGGATGAATATGTGATCGGTCAGGACGAAGCGAAAAAATACCTTTCCGTTGCCGTGTACAATCATTACAAGAGGATCGGTCTTGAGAAGAAAGATGATGTCGAGTTAGAGAAGTCAAACATCCTCTTTGTGGGTCGCACGGGCACGGGAAAGACGCTCATGGCTAAAACCATTGCCCGAATGCTCAACGTGCCTTTTGCCATTGTCGATGCTACCGTCTTTACGGAAGCGGGCTACGTTGGTGAAGATGTGGAGAGCATTCTCAGCAGATTGCTCCAAGTGTGCGACTACAATGTTGAAGCTGCTGAGAAAGGCATCGTTTACATTGATGAGATCGATAAAATCGCACGCAAATCGGACAATCCTTCCATCACACGAGATGTCTCGGGTGAAGGTGTGCAACAAGCGCTGCTGAAAATGCTGGAAGGTACCGATGTCAATGTTCCACCGCAAGGAGGTCGCAAACATCCGGAGCAGAAGTTGATCAAGATCAATACCAGCAACGTGCTGTTCATTTGTGGGGGTGCTTTTGATGGAATTGAAAAGTACATTGCTCGTCGACTCAATACGCAAGTCATCGGCTACAATAACCGAGCGAAGAGTGAGATCGATCAGGAAAATCTACTCCAATATGTGAATCACCAGGATCTACGCCTCTATGGCTTGATACCGGAGATTCTCGGGCGCCTTCCTGTCCTTACATATCTCAACCCACTGGATCAAAAAGCACTGGAAACGATCTTGGTCAAGCCGAAAAACGCGATCATCAAGCAGTATACTAAGCTCTTTCGGATCGAGGGAGTTGAGTTTACCATCACTCAGGGAGCACTTGAATTTATTGCTGCTCAAGCACTCGAGTACAAGTTGGGTGCGCGTGGGCTGAGGTCTATCTGCGAAGCCATCATGACCGATGCCATGTTTGAAATACCCTCACAGAAGGAAAAAAAGAATCTCGAAATAGATTTGCGCTACGTCAAAGAAAAGATAAGTACGTCAAAGCTCAAACAGCTTAAGGTTGCTTAGAGCGGAGGACGATAAAGCGCAAGCTTCATAAATTAATTCAAGTTTAAGGTTAGATCACATGTCTGATGTCGTCGTACAAAATTTGATCGCTCAAGAATTAGAGCGTCAGCGTTCTGGAGTAGAGTTGATTGCGAGTGAAAATTTCACCAGCCAAGCAGTCCTCGATGCGATGGGTACGTGCCTGACCAACAAATATGCTGAGGGGTATCCCGGTAAGCGATATTATGGTGGTTGTGAGGTCATCGATGAAATTGAAACGCTGGCCATCGATCGACTAAAAGAGCTATTTGGAGCTGCCTATGCCAATGTGCAACCTCATTCTGGAGCGCAAGCAAATGCGGCTGTATTTCTGGCCACGCTCCAGCCAGGCGACACGGTACTGGGTTTCGACCTCTCTCATGGAGGTCATTTGTCACACGGCTCACCAGTGAATTTTTCAGGAAAAGTCTACAACCCAGTATTCTACGGTGTCGAAAAAGATACAGGCACTATCGATATGAGCAAGGTGGCCAAACTGGCCGAAGAGCATACGCCCAAGTTGATAATCTGCGGTGCTTCTGCATATGCTCGCGACTGGGACTACACCGAGTTTCGTCGCATTGCGGATAGTGTAGGAGCATTATTGCTTGCTGATATCGCACATCCTGCCGGACTCATCGCTGCTCAACAACTCAAAGATCCGCTTCCACATTGCCACATCGTGACCTCAACCACCCACAAGACATTGCGTGGACCCCGTGGTGGAATTATCATGATGGGTAAGAATTTTGAAAACCCGTGGGGCCGAACAACACGCAAGGGAAAGCCGATCATGATGTCCGCAATTCTGAATAGTGGTGTCTTTCCAGGTATGCAAGGAGGACCATTGGAGCATGTGATTGCCGCCAAGGCCGTCTCTTTTGGGGAGGCTCTCCAACCCGAATTTCGGCACTACGGGGAAAACGTCATCGCCAACGCACAGGCCATGGCACAGGCTTTTCTGGACAAAGGATATCACATCATTTCCGGAGGGACAGACAATCATTTGATGTTGATTGATCTGCGCTCAAAAGGACTGACAGGTAAGCTTGCCGAAAATGCCCTGGTACAGGCAGATATTACAGTCAACAAAAATATGGTGCCTTTCGACAGCGAAACACCATTTGTGACCTCAGGTATTCGGATTGGTACCGCGGCCATCACCACCCGCGGCATGGGTGTCTCAGATTGTCTTCAAATCGTCGAGTGGATCGATCGAGTGCTCATGGATGCTCAAAATGATCAAGTTTTGAAAATGGTCAAGCAGGAGGTCAATCAGGCCATGAAGGCTTTTCCCCTGTATCAGCCAGTCGCAGCAGTCTAAATCACTCCTTGTGCGATATCTTCTCGCTCTTTCATTTCGAGGTACCAACTACGTCGGCTGGCAGCGGCAACCCAATGGTCTTGCGGTGCAGGAAGTGCTGGAGACTACCTTTTATACTATTACCCGGCAAGTCACCCCTATCACTGGATGTGGTCGGACTGATGCTGGAGTCCATGCGAGACAGTTTTTTGCCCATCTCGATTTGCCGGATGGTGTGTCGGTACCTGCTATAGATCGATTAAATCGTGTGTTGCCCCGTGATATTGTGGTGCATGATCTCACTCCGGTGGATGAGAATTTTAATGCGCGTTTTGAGGCAATGAGTCGATCGTATGAATATCATCTTACTTCCCGACCTGATCCATTTCGGCATGATCTGGTCTATCGCTATCCAAGATATCAGGATCTCGATCTAGAGCTGCTCGATCAGGCGGCAGCGTTGCTACTGAGTTACACTACTTTTTTTCCCTTTTGCAAGACTCGATCGGGTGTGAATCATTATCGTTGCGATTTGATGACGAGCTACTGGTCACGCGTAGGGGATCATTCTTTGTGCTATCATGTCACCGCAAATCGATTTTTGCGGGGAATGGTGCGTCTTATAGTGGGCATGTGTTTGCAGGTAGGTAGTGGTCGACTGAACTTGGAAAAAGTAGCAGATTGCCTGGCAAATCAGACGCGGCTCAAGGAGAGCGATTCGGCACCAGCCCATGGGCTGTTCTTGACCCAAGTGCTCTATCCCTAGAATAAAAAAGGCTGCTCAATGTTGAGCAGCCTTTTTTATTTATGGACTGATTGAATTAGTAATCAATGCCTAGTGCTTCCAAGGTTTCGATGTCAAGTTGACCAACTGGAAGACCCTTGTCTTTCTGAAATTTAACCAATGCAGCTTTCGTCATCGGCCCCATTTGGTTGTCAGCAACGCCTGGATCGTAGCCAAGAGTTCGCAAGGCATTCTGCACACTTCGAACCATAGTAGAAGTAACATCTGCACTACAAACTACTTCTCTCCACTCTGTCATTCCACCTTTCTTTACAAGCTGTCGTTTAGATACTGTGCGGTATACAGCTGGAATAGCATTTGTTGTGGTCGTTGCAGGAGTGACTAGTTTGCGGTAAGATCGATTTTCATACTGTGCAGCAATCTCCTCAACTCTAGTGGAAGCTGGCGAAACCAGTTTCTGGTAGGAGCGAGTCTTATGCTCGGCTGGAATCTCGACTGTCTTGGTCGAAGCGGGTGTTACCAATTTGCGATATACACGAGTTGTGTATTCATCACAATCGCCTTCGCCTGTTCCTCCACCATAGGTGACAAATTCTGTACGTCTATTCTTGAGCTTTCCGTCGCTTGTGTTGTTGTTCGCGATTGGGCTCAGTTCACCTTGTCCTTCGTAGTCCAATCGGCTGGCATCAATACCCGAGTTTACCAATACATCATAGACTGCTTTGGCACGAGCTTCTGACAGTGCTTTATTGCTCGCTTCAGGTCCATCAGAATCGGTATGGCCTACTAATTTGGCGGTAATGTCTGCTTCGTTTTTCAACTTAGCTTCCAGCTTTGAAATCTCAGCGTATGATGACTGAAGCAACTCGGCAGATCCTGAGCGAAAATTGATATTCTCTAAAATCATGGTACTGCCACATGGGATAGTCTCCGTGCGGGCTGGTGAAACCAACTTGCGATAGGTGCGAACTTTGTATTCAGCAGGAACTTCTACAGTGCTCGTAGATGCTGGAGTGACCAGCTTCTGGTATGTGCGGTCTTCGTATCGCGCGGGCACATCTTCTACTCGGGTGGAAGCGGGCTTTGACACTTTCTCATACGATCTCGTATCATACTCAGCGGGTATTTCTTGAACCTCGGTGCGAGCTGGTGAAACCAATTTGCGGTATGTTCGAGCCTCATTGGTCATTGGTACGTCTACCGTTTTTGTGCTGGCAGGTGAAATCAACTTCTGATACGTGCGTATGTCATACTCTGCGGGCACTTCATTCTCGCGGATACAGTCTTCACCGCTATCTGTCCAGCCATCATCACAGCCTACTCGTACTTGCCGATTCACAGTTTGAAATTGAGCAGGAACTTCTACCAAGCACCAAACCAAACAATCATTGGGATCTGCGGAGAGACAATTTCGATCAGCCTTACGCTTTACCCACTTCGTTGAAGCAGGTGATACCTCTATTGTTTCGGTTTCGGTTGTGTATTTAGCAGGGACACGTTCGATCTTTGTCGACGCTTCTTTGACTAATACTTCCTCCGTCACGGTCTCATATTCTGCAGGTACAGAGACCAATTGAGTTGAGGCTTCCTTGCTTAGCACCTCTTCAGTGACTTGTTCGTATTCAGCAGGAATGGTTACAATCTTGGTAGAGGCTTCTTTGACCAATACATCTTCAGTCACAGTTTCGTACTCTTCTGGAACTGGAATGATGCGGGTCGACGCTTCTTGTACCAAGACTTTTTCGGTGACAGTTTCGTAGACAGCAGGAACAGTCTCCAAACGAGTCGACGCTTCTTTAACCATGACCTCTTCAGTTACGGTCTCGTACACGGCAGCAATAACTCTTACTTTTGGTGCATTACGTTTAGCCAATACTTGCTCTGTCACAGTTTCGTACACTGCAGGGATGGCTTCAAGGCGCGAAGATGCCTCCTTTACCAACACCTCTTCAGTGACTGTCTCATACTCCGCTGGCACAGGGATGATGCGCGTTGACGCTTCTTTCACCAATACTTCTTCGGTCACATTTTCATATACCGCTGGTACGATTTCAGTCTTAGAGGAAGCAGCTTTGGTTAAGACTTCTTCGGTGACTGTCTCATACTGATCGGCGATCAAGCACTTTGCATAGCATTTGCCTGGCTCACGATCAACTGGCATGTCATCT
>CAJQNM010000670.1 GCA_905479665.1 uncultured Saprospiraceae bacterium | reverse complement strand
ACCAGGGTATTGACTGGACCAAAATGGGTGGTGAAGAGCTTACTGCTCTCTTTGATGAATTCGATAGCTCGTGGAAAATCACCTTGACGCCGCAGTGATTTAGCCCAAAAAAGATGAGCTTCTCCTTGCACAAAGAGATCTTTAGTGCGCTTACCTTCAGAGATGGCCTGCTGCATAATGACATTGCAAGAATCAAACTCCTCCTCAGTGAGAAATGCATAGCCCTGAGCCAGCTGCCATTTCCCCCAATATTCATTTCGAAGTTGAGGATTAGACAGGATAAGTTCTTTTGCATTTCCGAGCTTACGGGTGCGCTGTTGAGTGTTGTCTTCCGTTTCAACTTCCTGCAACAAGATTAGTATGGAGGCTTCTGGCATGTTCATCACGCGCTCGCGATAGTTGGCTAGGGAGGCAATTTCTGCGTCTGCTTCGGGTATGCGAAATGATTCATGCAGCAAGGCGATGAGTTTACTTTTCAGCCTGATAACCTGTACCAGATCATTTTGGGTTTCTTGCTGTAAGATCTCGGAGCGCAGGTGATCAATGGTTTCGGAATAATTGAGGGCTTGTGACCGCACATCTTGTAGAGATGCAGCAAAACAAAGGAGCAACGTAAATGCTAGCCTCCCTATCTTATATGTGATGTCTACCCAAACCCGCACTGTGTCTAAGGTTGCTAAGACTAAAGATACTTATTGCCCAGCCATGGAGTAGACTGTGCCAGTGATTGAGTCAGTATTGATGATCGTGTGTATCTTTAGATGATGGCTTTAGAAAAAAACAGGATCGGACGTCGTGCCGCTTTGACCAAACTAGCGACCACAGTAGGAGCGTTTACGATCGTACCCCGATTTGTGTTGGGAGGGACAGGCTTCACAGCCCCCAGTGATCAGCTTACCAAAGGCGTGATTGGGGTCGGAGGCATGGGTCGAGGACATCTGAACTATGAGGGCCGTACGGTGGCGATCTGCGATGTCGAAGAACTGCACCTAGCCTTGGCAAGAGAGAAGATAGATGGCAGCGTGCATGAGTATGGTGATTTTCGAGAATTGCTTCAGCAAGATGATATTGATGTAGTTCACATTGCAACTCCGCCCCACTGGCATGCCCTCATGACTTGTGCAGCCTTGGCGGCTGGCAAGGATGTATGGTGTGAGAAGCCCATGACTCGCACCATCGGTGAAGGTCGCTCGGTAGTGGAAGCAGTGGCTCGCCATCAACGCATGATGCGCATCAACACCTGGTTTCGGTTTAGTGATAATTTTTACGGCATGGGCGTGCCCGTCAAACCGATTAAGAAGCTGGTGCAAAACGATGTTTTCGGCTGGCCTTTGAAGGTTACCATCGGTGCGGCGACGGGTTTCAATTGGAAGTTCTATTGGAGGGGAAAAAACCATTTGGAGCCCCAGACAATCCCTGATACCTTGAACTACGATATGTGGTTGGGCCCGGCACCGGCAAAACCCTACCATAGACATCGAGTGCACAATACCTTCCGCGGATATTGGGATTATGATGGCGGAGGTCTGGGAGATATGGGTCAGCATTATCTTGATCCGGTACAATATCTGCTGGATAAGGATGATACCGGTCCGGTTAAGATACGGGTAGATGCACCCCAGCAAGATCCCGATGCAGCAGGTACATGGCGTCAAATAGAATTTACGTATGCGGATGGCTGCCAGATCCTGCTAGATGGGGCAAATCGCGATACCAGTGCAGCCTTTATCGAAGGGCCCAAAGGAAAGTTGTACAAAGGCATGCGTAGTGATGTGCCAAATCTAAACGATCTCATACGCGATCTGCCAGATCCAGCTCCACAGCAAGATTCCTTTAGTGACACGGTACGTACACGAACCCGCTTTGCGCTCAACGAACTGAATGGTCATCGATCATGCTCCCTGGTCAACCTTGGCATCATTGCCGTTCGGCTGGGCCGTAATTTGGAATATGATCCCCTCAAACAAGAATTTATAAACGACGAAGTAGCAAACCGAATGATAAATCAACCAATGCGAGGATCATGGAGTATCTAGAGATAAAGCACACATGCGCTGTCACGTTTTTCCTTCTGGTGGGATTGACTCAAGTCTCATACGGCCAAACAAAAGGGATGGAGACCATGGTGGATGGGCTAGTCGAAGAGATGCCAGCTTCGTCCCCACAGGCTTTGTACCATCTGACAAAAGATCTTGAGGAAACAGGAGGCCCGGGAATAAAGCACTTGCTGGGAAGTCTAGGTGATGGAATGACGGACGATAGCAAAGTACGACAAGCCATCAGTGCAATGAGTAAACAAGCTTCGGATGAAGGAAGTCCGACACTGGAAAAAGCATTTCTTGCCGCTTTGCAAGACGTCCAGATGCCGATGCAGGCTAAGGATTTTTTACTGGGCCAGATGCAGTTTTTTGGGAGTGATGCTAGTGTGATGGGCTTGGCGGAGTTGATTCCGCAATTGTGCTATCCTGTTGTTCGCACACTTTCAGCGATTGGATCTGAGAAAGCGCTTGACGCACTTGCAGGAAGCAGTAAAGATGTCTCAGATGATTGTCGGGCAGCTGTGATAACAGCACTAGCCACTCACCAATCATCCAGAGCACTGCCCATGGCCGAAGAATATTTGCAAAGCGAGCATCAAGGCTTGCAAGCAGCGGTGAGAGCAGCATTGTTGGTTACACCTACTAGTGATTCGTATGAGCTCTTGATAGATCGATCTAAGCAGGGCAGTGAGGCAGACCAGCTTGCTCTGTTGGCATGGCTGGATGATGCGGCTGCACGAGGAAAGAAGGAAAACCTCCGCAAGAACATTGGTGCAGTGCTTAAAGCAGAAAGCTCAGATCAGGTTAAGCTTTGTGCCATGCAGGTCGCCGCGCGACATTTAGGGAATGGTGCTACACCATTAATGAAAAGATCCTTGCAGGCTGCAAGTCCGGAGCTTGCCACATCTCTGGTAGGCGTCCTCAATAATAATCTGGCGCTGCCTCTGATGCCATATTTCGGGATGGTAAAGGCTATCCCTCTCCCAGGGCGGGTGGCTTTGGCAGGGGTTGCCGCAAAACGAAAAGACAGCGCAGGGCTACCCCTTGCACGTAAATTGATTGCGCAGGATTTCGGAATAGATGCTCGCATCGCCGGAATCAAAGCCCTCAGTCAAATTGCTGGCAAAACGGCCTTGCCCGAACTACTGCAGATGCTGAAGAAATCGAGCGACTTAATGGAGGTAGCAGCTCTTATGCCTCAGATCAGTCGCTATTTAGGAGCAGAGGAGGTTCCCTTGCTGGCTGAAATACTTCCGAGTGCCGGTCATGCCGGCCAATTGGGGATCTTAAGGCTCGTTAAAGACAGATCCCTGGCTGGCCTCTTTCCAGAGATTTTACCGCTTCTGGATGCGGACAACGAAGAAGTTCGAGCGGCTGCTTTTCAAACACTCCCTGCCCTGAGTGGGGCAATTACGCTTGATGAGCTAGTTCCGGTTTTCTCGAAGGCAGAAGGAGAAGAAGAGCAAGTAGAAGTTGCATCGGCAGTGGCCAAATTCTATGATGTAGAAGAGCAACGAACGGCACTGATCGCACGGCTCATTCAGCTCTATCCCGACCCTACCGCAACTCCGATTGTGGCTCGTGCGTTGGCCAAGACTGGTGATCAGAGCGCACTAAGATTTATCGAACAGCGTATACTTACCACAGGAGGCTATCCCAATCATGCACAAGAGGCACTGCTCGAATGGGACCACAGAGATGCAATCAGCCTCCTTTTTGATCAGTTGAAGGACAGCGATGAAATGGTCAAAACTGCGGCGGCTGGTCGCATCATCACACTTTCTGGACAGCATAAGTCAGCACAGCAGCTTTTGATTTTGCGAAAACTTATGGAGCGAGATATTGCAGAAAAAACGGCAGAAGATGCGCTCCGCGAAGTCGCCAGGGTGGCCGAGATTTCTAATCTTCGGTACCTAGCTGGTTTTCTGGAATACCCTGCACTCAAGAAAACAGCAGCGGACGGCATCGTGCGGATCGCTCTCAATCTTGACGCACCGGATGATTTTTTAGGCAAAGAAGAACTAAGCCTGATCAAAGAAGCACGACAAGTGCTGGGTGACGACATCGGTTACTACACCATCGATGCGCTCCAGGCACTTTTGGACAATACGAGTGAAAATGGTGGTTATACCTCCCTTTTTAATGGTGTCGATCTGGGCAACTGGCAAGGAGTCGTAGGAAGTCCACTATCTCGGGCCAAAATGACATTGCAGGATCGTATCCGTGCACAGGATTCAGCAGATTACCTGATGCGTGACAGCTGGATCGTACGGGATGGGCTGCTCAAATTTATCGGATCAGGTTATGACAATCTATGCACCACTGTCGAATCATACCAAGATTTTGAGTTGATCTTAGATTGGAAAATTGAGAAGGATGGCGACAGCGGCATTTATTTAAAAGGATCACCCCAGGTCCAGATTTGGGATCCGGGCAGTGAAAATGCCGGTGTGGGATCAGGAGGGTTATTTAACAATAAGCTGAATGCCTCGACACCTCTGGTACATGCTGATAATGCTGTGGGAGAGTGGAATAATTTTCGCATTCTCATGATCGACGATCGAGTTACGGTCTATCTCAATGGTGAATTGGTGACGGACCATGAAGTATTGGAAAACTACTGGGATCGCGAGAAAAAACTATTTCCGAAAGGACCAATTGAACTGCAGGCCCATACCACGCCGCTTGCATTTCGAGACCTATACATTCGAGAACTGTCAGGAGCGTTTCAGCCTCAGCCGCTGGAACAACGAGACAGTTTTGTGGCACTCTACAATGGCATTAATCTCGATGGATGGATAGGCAATAAATCGGACTACGTAAGCGAGAATGGCGAAATTGTTATTCAGCCAACACTTTCGGGTGGGAGCGGAAATTTATTTACCGAGAAGGAGTACGAAAATTTTGTCCTGCGATTTGAATTTAGATTGACTCCGGGAGCCAACAATGGCTTGGGCATTCACGCTCCGACGGAAGGAGATGCAGCTTATCTAGGTAAAGAAGTACAGATCTTGGACAACACAGCCGAAAAATATGCCCTGCTGAAAGAATATCAGTATCATGGATCCGTCTATGGAGTTGTGGCGGCAAAGCGGGGCTTTCTTAAACCCGTCGGTGAGTGGAATCAAGAAGAAGTGATTGTCAAAGGAGACCTATTTGTCGTGCGTCTTAATGGAGAGACAATCCTTGAGGCCAACCTAGCAGAAGCATCCAAAAATGGCACATTAGATGGGAAAGACCATCCTGGACTGATGAAGAAGAAGGGTCACATTGGCTTTTTAGGTCACGGTTCGGAGGTGCGTTTTCGTAATATTCGGATTCGTGAACTCAACTCCGCTCTTCAAAAGGAATGATCTCCCCTCTTTCCACATAGTTTTTGAGACCCGTTAATAAAAGTGCCCAGCAATAAGATGACCTCCGAAAATGGCTGTTACATTCAGGCCATCCCATGTGACTAAATCGCACCAGGGTAGCGTCTTCTTGCGGAATAAAATCAAAGCCAAGGGTGGTGGGATCCCAATCAGGATCCGACTGGGTCATCTTGATGTGAAAAGATTGATTGGGTATAAGCTTAGAAACTGTCCCATACCAATCGTATTTGGGTTCAAAGAAGAAATTATACTCAGCGCCTTGCTCGCAAACACCTTTGCATCTCAATGGCCACCAATTGATCAAGTGCTGTGGCTCGGAGACGACTGCAAAGAGTTTTGCAGCATCGGCTTCGACGACCAGGTCATGGTAAATACTATGGGTGTGCATGATTAGGGTACTTTATTGCGTGGTTCGAAGACAAATTCCACTTCATTCCCGCCCCCAGAAATGACCGCTTCCAGAGCATCCCCAGCCCGTTGATAATTAATTAATTTAGGAAATTCATTTTCAGGATTTACGCAGGTAAAACTTTTGGGAGTAATTGCCGAAACAACAAAGCGAGTGGTATGGCTTTCAGTATCGATTACGTCGAAATGCCAGTTGTCATTTTCGTGCTGTAGATTAATCTGCTCCTGCCAAACGGTATCCAAATTCTGCATGGTAAAGCCAATGCCTTGGTACAGATCGGCGGTTATTTCTTGCCAGCTCTCGTATGTTTGCATATCTCCCTCGTCGTTGGTACGCTGCCAGTCGCCCAGGAGCCAATCAAAAGAGGTAACCTTACTTTCTTCTGCGTGTCTAGCAGAGTGAATAAAAATGCTTGATCTACAAGAATGTAGCAGCACGATCATGATGACTGAATACAAAACACTGAGAACGGGGGAAGTACTTACGTATTTCCGATTGCGAAAGAGGCTAGGAGTTATAGCCAGAAAAGAGAATCGACTAGGCTTTAAAGCCCAGCAGAAAGTCTTTGATATATGTTTTAAATGCAACTTCATCAGCGCCGAAAGTAACAGATACGGGGAGCACGAAAACGGGTAGCTGGTTCTGCTGCAAATATAAGCGATGTTTTTCGAGCCTTACAGCATCTTTCTCGGTGGTGACAATGATTTTTTGAGTCCCTTCCATACGGTCATAGTGCTCTTTGAGCTGAGCAACTTCATATTTTGAAAATTCATGGTGATCACCGTATTCGATGCTTTTTACATACCCGGCCTTTTCCTCGACGTGAGCCAGTAATGTCCCCACACGAGCGATCCCTGAAATGATAATGACCGACATATCTGGTTGCAGGTTGATCCGCACAGAAGGATAGAGGAGCTGATAGAGCGATCCGTACTTATAGTGGCTGAAGAAGAGGCGCTGATGTGCGGCAGGCTTGATCTGATCACGTATCCGCTCTCGTGTAGCTTGGTCAAGATCACTGGGGCACTTGGATATAACGATCGAGTCGGCCCGCTGATACCCAGATCTCCACTCACGCAGGCGCCCGACTGGCAGTAGGTAATCGTTGGTAAAAAGATTGTCATACTCGGTGAGCAACATATTTACACCCGGTTTGACTGCTAGATGCTGATACACATCATCGAGTAAGATCACTTGGGTATCGTGCCGAGTGCGTATTATGTTGGGGATGCCTAAGACCCTGCTTTCGCTCACGAATACTCCGGCCTCCGGAAATTTTCGCTTGTATTGAAGTGGCTCGTCACCGACTTCATCCACCTGGCTGCCAGAAAAGACCTCGCGAAAGCCCTTGGTTTTCCGTTTGTACCCCCGACTCAAAACGGAGATCTCGAGATGCTCTTGCAGCCATCTAAGGAAATACTCGACATGCGGAGTTTTGCCGGCACCGCCCACCGTGAGATTTCCTACACCGATCACGGGTATGCTGTAGGACGTGGACTTGAGCAGACCAAGGCGATAGATCGCATGATGGATCCAGACACCGAAGCCGTACAACAGAGCGAAGGGGCTTACTAAGATTCGAAAAAGTATGTTTTGCACCATATCCTAGCACAAAATCCTAAAAAGCTCACTTAGTTTACCAGAAGATGGAAGATTTGCTTGTTTCGTCAGATACAAGTCATACTTCCTTTTTGCTATCCAGCATCTCAAAGATTGATCTGTGAGACAGTAAATGGTGACCGATACTACAGCGCATACACTGATGCTTGTCGCAGTAGCTTGCCTTTAGTTGCAGCATGGATTGGGATTGCAAGGCATTTTCTGCCTTAAGTCCATAACTACCATACGAGCGTGTGATTTTGTTATTTTCTGGGGGCAAGGCAGCAAGAAGATCAAGTGCATGGTCTTGATATTTTTCCAAATCTTGGTTTTTCCCATAGAGAAAGATCGCCGGTACAACGGAGTTGATGATCAGTAGATGGATGGCAGTCTTTCCCAGTTTCTTGGGTTTTTTTGTCGAAGGCTCATCAAAGCGGTAGTGCGTTTTCCAATAGTCGGAGACATCGCTGCGAAACATCTCGGTCAGTTCTTTCACATTTGCTGCAGCAAGCATCTTGCTAAATAGATGATTGGTACGGTAAAAAAGCACCGCAAATTGAGCAAGGCGGATCGTTGGGAAATTTGCCGGACGCATCCGCATGAATTTCCAAAGATGATTTTCGATGGGTTGGAGTCGATATTTTTTCTGCAGATGCTGGTACTCAGTCTGTAGTCGACGAGGGTAGTCATCTTGTAGATCGCTGCTCAAGAATCCCGCCTGGCCAAAGAGTAGGGCCTCAATTTGAAATAAGGAGGTTTTGTGCCGATGTAAGATTTTACTTGAGAAACTCTGTGCCAATAGTTCGCAGGCAGCGGCATTTGTGTGAAAGCCAAAATTTCGAATCAGTAAACGATAGAAACTCTCTTCCCAATCATTTTCCAATAGACCAAGCAGGCGGCTCATGCGGCCAGTCCTTTCGCGCATTCGCTCCACAATGATGCGCTCCAACCAACTGAGGCTGATAAAGGGGTCGACACTTGCGAGCTGACTTCCGCACGGTACTTCTGAGGCATTGCAGATGAGCGCTTCGTAGCCTGAGATCACATGGCTGGGGATAAGATCCTTGATGACGAGGCAAGGTAGATCACCTCCTCCGGCAAGACTGACAGCCCGATCGTTTTCGTAGACCACGTGCAAGATCACATTGTCGTATGCTTCGTCTCCAGTGTGTCCATGCTTGTGCCAGTCACTAGAACGTACGTGCATCTCTACCTGGCCGATCCAGAGCTTATCATTGATCCGAATGTGGGCCTCTAAAAAATCAGGACCGGAATCAAAATTATGTCGTCCTTGGTCGATGACGAGAATGGATTCGCCGTCAGTACCTGATAGATTCGTTTGATTAAAATTGCGCGTCTTCCAGACGTAATGGAGGAGGTCCTCCCCTGGGGGAGAAGTGAGATGGTGAGGTTTCATTCATACAATATCCCTTCTTTTGTAGACTTTGAAGGTATATATGTATTTATTTTTTTCGTCCGGTTCAAAGTGTTTCGTCGACTCCAATTGCCAATTTGATTGCTCAAATTCCGGAAAATAGGCATCTCCGGCTGGGATGACCAGCTCAATTTCGGTGAGATACAATTTATCCAAATAGGGAAAGCTAAGCGCGTAGATCTCGCCACCGCCGATGATAAATAGTTCTTCTTCTCCCGCCTGATCCGCCAGCTGCAATGCCTCTTCGATGGTGTGCACTACAGATACTCCCTGGGCCGTGTAAAAGGGATCGCGAGTGATCACAATGTTGGTGCGAGAGGGCAAGGGTTTACCCATCGATTCGTAAGTCTTGCGACCCATAGCTACATGATGTCCCTTGGTGGTACGCATGAAGTACCTCATGTCTGCAGGAAGGTGCCACGGCAGATCATTGCCCACACCGATCACTCGGTTTTTAGAAAATGCAGCGATAGCGGAGATAATCATTGGGAAGGATTTTGTGCTTCGGCAACTAGTTTGGATTGCAACATTAAGTCTTCCACCCAGAGACGACGAGGGTTGATCTCTCCATTGAGGTACTTTTCGATCATCAGACCTCCAATGGGAGCAGCGTACGAGCTTCCCCATCCGGCATTCTCGACAATGACCGCTAGGGCAATCTGCGGATTGTCGCGAGGGGCAAAGGCAAGAAAAACAGAATGGTCCTTGCCATGAGCGTTTTCACTGGTACCTGTTTTGCCACAGATACGCAGATCTGGTACAGCGGCCAGGCCAGCGGTACCCGAATAGACCGCTCGCTCAAGACCTTCGATGACGGGCTCAAAATGACGCTTGTCAATTCTGACCTGTTTTCGAGTACGAAAAGTCGGATCTATGGAGAATGCAGGACTTTTAAATCGCTTGACCAGGTGTGGTGCGATGTAGTAGCCTCGATTTCCGATGATCG
>CAJQNM010000669.1 GCA_905479665.1 uncultured Saprospiraceae bacterium | reverse complement strand
CACGTCAAATTAGGAGTGTTCAATTGAAAATAAAAAGGGCTAAATTGGGGGTGCCTAGAAAAAGTTCTGGGTGTGGTTTTGAGGGAGTGAGGGTATGAGTTGGTTAAAAGTTGGAATCGTGCTCAGCGAATATTTCCAGCCAATAGTAAATTCATCACTGACGTTCCAGTATTGAAAAGTCTTTCTAGGCTTTCAGCTGAAGGCTCTGCGTTTCGAAGCAAGTTGGGTGCGCAATGGGAGCTAGATTTAGATGCCATATTGATGTTTGCAAGGGATTCGAAATGTAGTTCTTGCGGAAGTGCAGGTAGACCTGGTAGATCCTCTCTCAGTAATTACCTTGATGACGTTAATTATTTTGTAACAAATTTCAATATTTCTAATGGAGGTAGAGGAAATACCTTTTTCAACTGGATGCGGGGAAGAACTAATAGTGGAGCATCGACCACTTTAAATATGGATGATTTAATTACGCAATTAGATGAAGTCCACCAAACCATTAGAGATTTAGCGAAGAGGGATTTGAAAAATACTGATGTTGTAGCAATGGGAAGTAAGTTTGATGTGGGCAAACCAGGAATTTCATCCAATCAATTTAAAGAGTATGATTTAAGACTCATTGATAATATTTATACTGAGTATAAAAATGTTGATTTCGTTTCAAATGCCTTGAAAAATCGAACTCAATCTATAGATCAGTTTATCAATGGTTATTTAAGAAATATTGAGAGTTTTGACAAAATACAATGGAAAGCTGGTTTTGATAAGTTGAGAAACGGATGGGGGGATATTGATAATGCATTATTAGAAATGAAGAAGCAATGGAAGACAGTGTTTGAAGAGAATTTTGATGATGTAGTAGATTCAATTTTAAGTAATTCAAGCTTAAAACAAAATTCATTTACTGGACTAAATGATGTTCAGATTAGAGCTGCACTTGAAAATTGGGTTGCGACAACCGATGATGCATTATATAAATTTATAAAAGTTGAATAATTATTGTGTATATCATTTATAAGATAAAGGAGGATGTTAGTTCATTCAGAGTGATTGACGATAACCTTTTGAAAATAAAAGGAGGCTCACTTTATCGAGATGAATTGTATATTGACGATAGGGTCGATTCGTATAATTATTCATTATATAACAATAAGGTTCTTTATCTTAAGAATAAACAAACCTTCATAGATAATAGAATAATTGATAGGTCCATATTAATAAATACGGTATTTAAAAATTTTGCTTTATTCTCATATGGCTTTGATGTCAAAGACTTTACGCTTAGATATCAGTTTATTGATTTAGATAGCGGCGAAGTTGTTTTTGATCTTGGTAGGCATTCAAATTTAAAGTCTTCTTTTATTTGGGATGAAACATCACTGGCTTTAAACATTGGTAATAAAACGTCCTGTTTTTCTGCGGCCAATGAATTTAGTCAGGAATGGGAAATAGATATAGCACTTAAAAATATATTAGGATTGTTTAATGAGAAATTATTGGTTGTAGTAGATGAGCATACTATTTTACAAATCGACCCTTTTTCTGGAGATATTCTTTATAAATGGAGTGATTTACCAGGCTTTGAAGCTGGAACGAAGTATAAGGGTAAGATCCCTAATGCTTCAAACTTTGTCTTGGATAAAGAAAGTGCTAAGTTAATTGGAGTGTTCTATACCTATTATTTTGAGATAGATTTGAGGTCTAAGAAGATTAGCTTCTATCAACTTAAAGATGAATTATCTAAATATGGAATCAGCGATTTTCGTCCTTTTAATAATAATCCATTTACACAAGAGCATCTTTTTTTAACCGCACATACGTATTGGGATGACTTTCCTAATGTTGATTTGAGTTCTGTTATAGCATTAAACAGAGAATCAAAAAAAGTAGATTGGTCTCATACCTTTACTGAAAGTGGACTTGGAACGAATATTCCACAAATCACAACTACTCATTTGTACCAAAAAGATCTGGATAATAATTTACATATATTTGAGAGGCAAGATCAACTTGCATAAGCTTGCTTAGCTTTATTATCTCTGATAATAAGATCAATAAAATGAAAGATTCGATCTTTCTCTTGAGGTAGTAGGTTTTCTATTGACTAAGGTCTTCTGAATGCTGACAGCAAAGGCAGCATGGCTGAATGGTATGCCCTGGCTCGAATTGGTCAAGGGAGTGATGCCTTCAAGCGGTGTTCGTCGCGACTCAGTCGCACACAGACCGCGTCAGAGCGCTATATGTTCAAGCTTACCAAGGAGGAACATAGAGAAGCTTTAAGGTCACAAAATGTGATCTTAAAGAGAGGACAGCACTCTAAATATCCTATCTGGAGCTCGTCAAACTGCACCAGCTCAGGCAGTCTCGAATTAAATGTTGGATGGATCAGTATTGAGTGCGCAAGACACAATACTTTGCGGGGTATCGGACTATCTTAAGTGTGGAGCGCTATCGAGATCCGAATCTGGAGAATCTAAAAGAGCAGGTGATGAAGTATCATCCGTTTAAGTAATGTAGTTTTAGCACATACAGACAGTACTCAGAGAAAAAGGCTATCGAGTCCATTTTTATTCTTCTGATGGTAAGGAGCCAGCTCATGTACATGTGAGGAAGGGTGATGGGTCTGCAAAGGTTTGGTTGGAACCAAAACTTAAAGTAAACTATTTTAGTAACTACAAATCTTCTGAGCAGCGAGAAATATGGGAGATTGTGGAGCGTAATTATGACTATCTTTTAAAACAGGGGAATGAATTTTTCTCAAAACACATATGATCCATTAGAGTCTATCATTTTTGAGGGTGGGCTCCGTATTGTTGGCGTGCATTGCTACCCTGATCTTGATCTGGTGGTCTATATTCTCAATAACAAGAAGGTGTTGCAAGGCAAGATAAGTCCATGGAAGCTACTCTCTCAAGCAACTCCAGAGCAGCTTGATAACTACGAATTAATTGGAGGAGGGGTTGGAGTTCATTGGCCCGATGTTGATGAAGATCTGAGCCTTAAAGGATTGCTTAGAGAAGAGTTAGTAAGAACAGCTCAACCTTCTTGACTATCAACGACTAAAGGATTTTAATCTTAAGGAGCCAAATTGGCACTGAAAATAATGTGGGGGAGTGTGTGGCAGGAAAGCGGTGTGGCTTCGGACTCGGTTGGCACATACCCCGCCAGCCCCTCCTGACGTCGGCGCACGCCTAGCTCCACGTGCGTTACGCCCAGCTTGTCACGGTCTACGTCTCCTCTCGACCTCGAAGGTCTCGACCCTACGGGTTTGGGCTCCTCACACGCAGTTCTCGGCCTGCGACATAAGTTTCGCTTCCGCCTCGCTCCAGTACCCTGACGGCGGGACATCTGCCACATTCCTTCACTACTTCATATTGGAAAATGAATAAATCCCTGTGGAAACTGAAGGTTTAGGAAGTGACCAAAGAGCAGCAGCAATCCCACCCCTCCAGCGGTTAGAGCGGCGGTTTTAATAAGTCCGGACTTCGCTTTAAGGGTAAAAAAGCAAACAAAAAAGACCATTATCGCTGGAATGAATCCAATAATGACACTAAGGACATACAACCCGGCAATCCATAAGACGGGTTCAAACCAAGGGGCCTTGAAGACGCCTTCATCGACGGACTGCTCGGCATCGAAGATGGCAGCATGTACTTTCTTTTGACCCCATAAAAGATACAATAGCCAGAGGGCAAGAGGCAACGAAATTATAGAGATGGTCAGAGGAAAAATACCTCCTAGAAAGGACTGTCTGATGCTATCCCCAAATGCAAACAACATGAAGGTGATCACCACCAGGGCAAAAATAAATTGAGGGGTTCTATTGATCTCTTTGGCACTGATCTTTTGCATTAATTCGGCATTTTCATCCACGGCACCTCTGCGACTGTAGTAGATGGATACTAGGGTCAGAGCACCTATGATGAGGACGCCAGGTCGCTTAAACATGTCCCAACCGTAAAACTGTACGGCCATATTTAGATAACTCTCGGCCTGAGTAGCTAGGACAAAACCAATGAGAAAAGCCGGTCGGGACCAGCCGAATCGCTTCATGAAGATTCCGATCAATCCAAAAATCAAGAGTAGCCACAGATCTGACATGGACTTTGTTGCCTGAAATGCAGCGAAACTGATCACCATGATCATAAAGGGGGCCAGATAGCTAAATTTGATTTTTGTCAGCTTGGAGATGGGATGTGCTAGACCAAGAGAGAGACCGGCACCAAGCACATTCGCAATGGCAAGGGACCAGATAATTGTATAGGTCAATTCTATGTCCTTGGTTACCATAGATGGACCGGCTTCAATCCCAATCAAGACCATGCCACCCAAAAAGACAGCCATGGAACCTGATCCGGGAATACCAAATATAAGGGTCGGCATAAGCGCACCTCCTTCTTTTGCATTATTGGCAGATTCAGGGGCAATGACTCCCCGGATATCCCCCTTGCCAAACCTGGACTTATCCTTCGACGTTTGTACTACATGGGCATAGGCGATCCAATCGACGACACTTCCACCCATACCAGGAATAGCGCCGACGATGGTGCCGATCCCAGCGCAACGGAGAGCGACCCACTTGTTTTTATAGAAATCCTTAATGCCAAGAAGCCAACCCCTTTTGCCGAGGTCGGTTCCTTCTGCAATGGCAGATTCTTTGCGAAAAAGCTCCGATATCTCGGGAAATGCAAAAATGGAAAGCGCGATGATCACCAACGGAATACCGTCATAAAGGTAATCGACTCCAAATGTCATTCTGAATTCACCAGTAGCAGGAGCTGCTCCGATACTACCTACCAATAGACCAAAGCCACAGGCTAATATTCCTTTGACTACACTCTTGCCGGACAGAGATCCAACCATGGACAAACCAAAGATCGCTAGCATACAGAGCTCGGCGGAACCAAATATCAAAATAACTGGTCGTGCGATCTGTACGAAGAAGGTGAGAATTACTGCGCCAAATAAACCTCCGAATAAAGAAGAGGTGAAGGCAGCCGCCAAAGCGCGTGATGCTTGTCCCTGCTTAGCCAGGGGGAATCCATCCAAGACAGTAGCTTGGCTAGAACTCGATCCTGGGATGCCCATCAGTACTGACGTAAATGTGGCTGACGTGGGGATTACCGCTACAAGCCCGATCAGGGTCGCCAAGGCGGATACTTCATCCATCCCGTAGAGGAAGGGGAGCAGCAGGGATAAACCAGCTATGCCTCCCAATCCGGGAAATACCCCTATGATCAATCCCAGCAAGACTCCCAATACCAGGTAGGTAAAATTCTCAGGATCAAATAAGGTCGCTAATGCTTGAAGGACGAGATCTAGCAAAGTATCAAGTGTTAATTTATTTATTCCCCTTAGATATTTAGATCATAGGTTTTTCGCAACCAATTTTTCATAAACTCCTTTTCTGTTTCACCTACCTGTGTGGCTAAGGTGAAAATATTGTTTGCACCTTCGCCAATCAATTGTGGATATTCACCAAGTGCCTTGGATTTATTTTTTCGGTACTCGGGATCATCCTTCATTTTTTTGATGCCTTGGTGGAAAAGCGCAATGATTTTGTCGGGAGTTTCCTTGGGGGTAAGCAACAGCTTCATGCCTCCAAATCCCGCTGACATGAAGGCAAACCAGGTATCCCACTCTATACCCTCCAACTGGTGTCCGAGTCGCTGGTACACTTCCCCAAAGTGAGGAACATTCACCCGCGCAATTTCTCCATCAAATACGCCAACGGCTGAATTATTAAAACTTTCATCACGTATTAGGTTTCCATTTTCATCCAATGCGCCAAAGCTAAAAAGTGGAATGGCCTCGCTGCTTTCGACAAGGGGCACCGAGTTTTTTAGATAGGCAGTGGATGTTTGATAATCAATTTTGACTTCTCCTCTTTCGAATGCGAGCCGACCGGCTCCCCGGCCCCTAAAACCGAATACCGCACGCACGTCCAATCCCAGTAAGTCGAAGGAGTACATCGTGACGATATCCAACGAGGTAGGCCCTTGACTACCATATTTCAACTGGACTCCATTCTCTGTCAGCTCGCGAATGACACGCACAGCCTTTTCCAGCTGCTCCTCCACTGTTGTTACTTTAAAATTTCTGAGGTCCTCAGATACAATGTCAGGCGAGACATAGACCACACCACCAGTGGGATAGGCCATGATCGGTTTGTAATGTCGATAGTCGTACCGAACCCGGGGATCATCAAGTAGGTAGGGCATCTGAGTGGTGCCGGACGTCCCTAAGATCAAGAGGCCATTTGGCCGAACTCTTTCGGCAAAGAGGTTAGCTCCTTTGATGGATCCTCCTCCAGGGATATTGCTGATGATGATGGCGGGGTTCCCCGGAATGTGTTTTTGAAAAAAAGGTGCATTAAATCGGGCCCAGGTATCGCCACCACCTCCCTCCTTAAATGGGATGATCCACTCGATCGTCTTGCCCGCAAAATAATTATCGTCAATATGGGTCTCCCTGAGAGATCCATCTGCCTCCTCGAAGACGGTATCGTCTCTGTTTAAAAATGAAATGAAAATGTATGCTCCCAGGAAGAGAAACAGTAGCAGGGAGATTTGACGTACTTGACCTTTACTCATGCTAATATTCGGAATATAATAGGTCAGCTACTTTGTGGTTAAAAATTTGCCAGGTGGATCTTCCGGGCTGATCCAAGATACACAAGATGGCTAGATTTCTGACAAAGGAGAAGAATGATCAGATATCAGGACGGGTAGGATTCCACCGAAGAACTTGGTGATGGGCACATTGCCATCCAAGTTTGGGGGCACCCACACGATTACGCAGACGAGCGAGCTTTCCAGTACATGATAGAATGCACTCGCTGCCTCAAAGAGAACGTAGACGAAGAAGATTCAAAGGAGGGCAATAATTTTGTTATTAAACTCGAAAAAAGACTATTTTAGATCCGTAAAACCATGCCAAAATCACATCCATCAGCTTACCCCTCTACTGCTTTGCGAGGCTTTATCAGCCGCACATTTGCATGTTCTAGGCGGGTGAAATACATTGAGCGAACGGTCCGCATCGTATTGATCGGCTGCGTTTTGACCCTTGCTCCCTCCGTAGTCATTGCCCAAGATATTGAGCGCACGGTAGAAGACCTCAGCTCCAAATTCGAAAATCCTCTA
>CAJQNM010000668.1 GCA_905479665.1 uncultured Saprospiraceae bacterium | reverse complement strand
GCTTGCACATCCAACCCAAACGTGTGCAGTGCTCTGAGTGACACATTTTCCCGTAGCACATTCATTTTCGTCAAGGTCTCACTAGTTTATGTACCCGAATAAAGTCGAGCTCCATGGTCTGAGGAAATTGGGTAGTGGCATCGGGGCTGCCGGGCCAATTCCCTCCGACGGCTGCGTTCACGAGGAGAAAGAATTTATTATTGAATGGATAGTTGTAACTCTGGGTGGTACTGCGAGTCACCTCGTGAAAAAGAATGTCATCAACATACCACCGGATGGCGTCAAACTCCCATAAAATGGAAAAAACATGAAACTCATTGGCAAAAGTGGATTTATCCAAAACATACGAGCTAGTCGCCATCTTATTGTCCGGAAAAACGGTGCCATAATGTATGGTGCCATGCGCTACAGCAGGCTCCTGCCCTAAGACCTCGACGATATCGATCTCACCGCAGGCCGGCCAATTGACTTCGTCAATATTTGCTCCCAACAACCACACCGCCGGCCAGATGCCTTGCCCCTCTGGCAATTTTGCCCGAATATCTATTCGGCCAAAATTAAATTCATATTTATCCTGAGTCTTGATCCGAGCGGAGGTATAATTGCGCCCATTGATGGCCTCTTCGTGTATCCCGATAATTAATTTGCCATTTTTTTGAGAAATATTTTTTTCTTCATTGGTGTAATTTTGCAACTCACTATTACCAAAACCACATAAGTCCGGACACCCATCTCCCAGCTCGAATGACCATTTCTCCTCGTCGATTGTCTCGCCATTAAATTCATCAGACCAGCGCAATTCGTAGCCCTCATATGTTTCTGGCACGACATAGCCATCTGCAGCCAATGTCGTTTCGTTGTCATCGTTGACAATTGTGATGATACCCAATGATTTATTTAGCTCTGCATTAATTGGATCACTCAACTCAACAACAAAGGTCTCGCGACCTTCTTCCTGATCATCACCTACCAGCCGAAGAGTTATTTCTTGCAAAATTTGACCTGCTGCAAACACCAACGATTCTGCTTGGTACTGATAGTCCAACCCACGCATGGCCGATTGATCTTTAGTGGTGTATGAGACCATCACATCTTTGTCCGATGCCTGATCTAGCGAAACTTCAACGGTGATCGTTTGCTCGACATTGGTTTCCTTCAGCAGGACATCCCCTATGCTCACTTTTGGTACTACCTCTTTGATTTCCTCCATGATGTCGGGATCAGACTCTTTGCAGGAAAAAGAATTCAGCAGGCACGCAAGTATGAATATGCTGGCTATGCTTACTCTAAGAGTCAATTGCATCGGCGTATTTTTGTAAAAAATTAATTTGCCCGAGGTGATAAACATCATGATTGATAATACCATTAAAGATATCTCCCCAGGTGTATCCTGACTTGGGACTGGCGGCAGCGAGATCCAATTCAAAGTCTTGCCAAATAGCTAGCAACTCTTTTTGGGATTCGGCAAAGTCTTCAAGCAAACCTTGCCAGTACTCATCTGAATAGTCCGAAATTTTTGGAAAATTCTCCTGGTCTGGCACTTCCTGATGTACTCCAGTCAAAACTATGGCTATAACGTATCTACGCCAGGCGAGCATGTGCAAAACCAATTCAACGATATTGTATGAATCCCGGATGCGCTTGGTCCGTTTCGACGTTGTGATCGCTTCGAGGGTCTCCGATATATTTTTACCGTACCACGTTTTGCCCGTCCAAATCTTACGATATCGTGCAATTATTCTATCCACAATTGCAAGGTACAAAAGGACTGAGTTCAGCTATAATAATCCAAACGCTAGACCGAAAAAGACAAACACCAGCCCAGAGAAGAGTATCAGAAAAGTGAACCAAGCAGCTCGACGTAAATCATGATTGAAGATTGCTCCAAATGGGTAATGGGTTCCATTTTCTTCCATAAAATGAGATTCACTCTGCAGATACTTTCGGGAGTACCAGGCAAATAAAAGTGGTGCAGGCACCAAGATCAGTGCCAAGCCCAACCCACTGACCGGAAAACTAAAGAGGAAGAGCACGAGCACAATCATAAATCCAAGCACCATCGAATTGAGCCCTCGCAAAAAATTTACTTTCTTGATTCCATTGATCAAGCTGTAGGTAAGCGCATATGGGTATACTATGCAATTCAAAAATCCCATTAAAACGGTAAGCAGGGTGAGATTTAGCAATATCGGGCTGCGGATCTGCCAAAAGAAAAAATCCAGATTGAAAATCGTAGCTACCAGGCCACAAATCCCAACCAGGGCACATACTATTCTCGTTTCCCGCAACCACTTCGGCAGCACCTTGGGCACTTCCGGTGCAAACATGGTTACCTCACGGACAGGAGAAGTTTCCTCAAAGAAATCGTCGGCGAGATAGGCCTCTCGAAAATCCTCTTGTTCGTTCTCATGTCGGAATGGCTCCCTCATACGCTGGTTTAGAAATAACGCAAATAATCAGCCTGTCGCTTATTTATAGACTTCTTTGTATAAGAAAGATTTCAGAATAGCTGGTTTTGGTGGGAAGATCACTAAAGTTCCTGAATTGTGCCAGTGCCAACGCGTTAAAAAATGTTTAATAAACACTTGACTTTCGGACTACTCGGCCTAAACCTTTGGTTGATTATCTTGCCTGTAAATCGAGATCTATGTTTCGCCAAAAGCTCACCTTTTTGCTCGTCCTTCTAGCCGTCATCGCCCAGGCTCAAGTTGATACGACCCTTCTTAGCAATCTCACCTATCGTTTTGTTGGCCCCCATCGGGGTGGTCGCTGTACAGCTGTTTCCGGAATCCCGGAAAAGCCCTTTTCGTTTTATATGGGGCCAACCGGAGGTGGTGTTTGGAAGACCGAGGATGCCGGTATGACCTGGGAGCCCAAATCGGATGGTCAGATCAAATGTGGCGGAATCGGATCCATCACCGTGGCGCCTTCCGCTCCCTATACGGTCTATGTAGGCACCGGTTCAGATAGCCCACGTGGCAACATCTCTCCTGGCATCGGCATGTATAAATCGATTGACGATGGGGATACCTGGAGTCATATTGGCCTGAGGGATTGCGGCCAGATAGGAGATATATTAGTACACCCGACCGACCCCAATACGGTCTACGCGGCCGCTTTAGGCAACATCTTTCGGCCCAACAAAGAGCGTGGTGTCTTCAAATCAACCGATGGAGGTGAGAACTGGGAGCACGTATTTTTTCACAGCGATACGGTCGGAGCGGTCGATCTGGAAATGGATCCGCTCAACCCAAATATCATCTACGCTTGCATGTGGCGAGCGGAGCGAAAACCATGGACCATGATCGATGGAGGTCGTGAGGGAGGGCTGTATAAATCTGTCGATGCAGGGATGACCTGGGCCAAAATCGAAAATGGGCTGCCAACGGGAATTATTGGGAAAATCGGGATGGCTATTTCACCCGTCAACCCAAAACGCATCTGGGTGATCCAGCAAGCCGCAGATGAAAAAATGGGAGGGGTGTATCGCTCCGATGATGGTGGTAAGTCTTTCAAGAGAATAAACCGACACCATAAGTTGCGTCAGCGTGGTTGGTACTACAGTCGAATTTTTGCCGATCCAAAAAATGAA
>CAJQNM010000667.1 GCA_905479665.1 uncultured Saprospiraceae bacterium | reverse complement strand
GTTAAAGAACTTAGCTATTAAGAAACAATTAACAAAATAGCCTTAGCAATATTTGAAGAAGGAGTTTATTAAATATGAGTATGTTTAAAACAATATTGCGCTTGTTAATCTCATCATTATTGATGGTGGTGCCAATGGTTTCGCCAGTCGTGGCACAAGACGACTTTCGCAATGCCTTGAGTCTACCGGAGTCACCTAAATGGAAGTTGACTCCGGATGACATCACGTCAAACGTCAAAACAGAGAACCGTCGGTTTGAAATCTTTTTACGCCGAAGTGCAGAAAATAGTCGGTTTATGGATTTGCAACCAACCAATAGTCAGCTAGGGAGCTTTTTGAGTCTAAACGCTGGGGATGAGCTAACGGATATTGATGGTGATTTCTTTTTATTGACCCCTGTGTTTGAAAAACAGAATGGTAAATATACGGCCTCAGCTGAAATCGTCAATTCCAAGAATGAAACCGTTAGCTTTATTAATGTGGAATCTGCAAGTAGACTGGAAGATTTAGCTAAAAAATTCTGGGCTGCAATCGATCAGCCTCCTAAGGTTGAGCCTAGTTATTTCTATTCGGGGATACGCCGAGGAGAGAATGCCTTGGCACTATCTCCGTTCTTTTTGATCAACTCGCAAAGTGATGTGACGCTGGCCGGCCCGCATGTTCCTAAGCGAACGCATCGTACACATGGTGTTCCTCGAGAGCACAATCGTATCTCCCAACCGCATGTCGATAGCTTTCCGAATACTAGTATTACTTGGAGTGAGAAAGCCAGGGATATTTCCCTAGTAAGCTCGCATGATGGTTGGAGGCTCAGCACTGAAGTGCAGGAGTTACCTATGGAGGGTGAAGGGCTCCCTGAAGGAATCAAAGTAAGGGACGTTAAATTTATTCGAACGCGAGATTTCACCGGTTTTTTTGATGAAAATAAAATGAAGGCAGCACTAGGATTGTTACAAAAAGGTGAAAGCACTATAGGCACCATCGCAGCCAATACACAGGTTTTTAATAAACCACCCACCTCAGCAGTAGATAAAGAGTTTTTGATGGGTTCCCTACATACCAGAGCTACGGTGGTCTATATCGTTGAACAGGGCGAACGTGCTGCATTTACGCAGGATCTCTATTTTGCCACGTTCGACACTCGTCCATTTAATTGGGTTTCCATTGGATACATACCCACCCAAAAGTTTGCGAATGCAGTTGGTCCTGGCTGGGCAGAAAATCTGATTGTTCGGCTTGATCCACAGGCTCGCTATTGGGCAGCAGCCTCTAGGCAGGGCGAGCGCCTTATGGTTTACCATAATGATGGCGTCAGGTTTTCCGACTTCAAAGGAAACTGGCTTACCAGAGAAGCTGATGCACCCAATTTTGATCGGGCCTTATCTGGCGCTAGAGACCTCTCAGGGCTTAAGCAGTTAGTTAAGCATAGTGAACCACAGATCTTAGCTTTTGGTGCTCCACCAGAGCCTGGCATTCAGTATAAGTTCTTACCAGAACCTCAGAACGTGACGACATTGCATAGAGAGGGTTGGCGTATTGTTGATTTTGAGTTCAGCTCAAACGGCAGAGCATTAGCTATTATCTGGAAGAATATGAAGACACAGATTTCTGAGGTGCAGTTATGGGATTTCAGGTCGGATGTCGGCGAGGTTTCAGCGACGGCGAAATTCGATAAGCATCGCGCCTTTCAAGTAATTACTGTCGCTAATAGCCATGACTATTTAAAGGTTTCCTTTTCTGGTGATCCGGACAATTTTATTGGTGGTGATGGCACTGCTGGACATAATGAATTTCTTATCGTACACAATAGCAAAGGGGGATATGAAATTCATCGTTTTGGTGTGGGATTTCTGCCTGCTAAGGGTAGGACCGATCGCACATTAATCTCTGAGCCCTATTTGGATAAATCGGCTCCCTCAGGGTCAGCCAGTCATACACCGGTTTATATTAATTTTCGCAATAACGAGCTGTTAGAAGGTCGACCAAAAGTAATTAAATACCAGCTGTATCCACAAGTAGAAAGAGAGGGGCAATCACCTAGTTAAACATAATCACAAGCAATTCTTGGAGTATAGAAAATGACTACCTTTTCACAGATTACAAAAATACTAATGCGGCGGTTAAGTGACAATAAAGATACTTTCATGGCTGCCACGCTAGTGGTATTGATGTTCACTGGCACCAGTTTACATGCCGAAGAACAAACCCCTGTTCAAAAACAAAAGAATGATGTTGAAGCATTTAATTTGCTTGTTAAATTAATTCGCGAACAGGGGGTCTTGGCGCGCTCAGTTTTTAACAAAGTACCAACTTCACCGCCTAAATTCCAAAAAGCTTATGTAAGCCTAGTACAAAAGCTTAAAAAAAACCCATTTAGAGATGAGCTATGGGCTCGCGAGCTGGTTAACCTTAAAGAGCCACAATTGCGTGATGCGCAATACAAGAAATACACTGCACCTGAATCAACTACTTTGCTACCTAACGACAGCAAAGTAGTTTTGTATTTGGAAAACACCAGTAATTTTACTATTGGCCTCCTATACGACAAAACATTCTGTAATTTATACGATTGGAAACACACTTACTGGGGAGATGTAGGCTCCAGTCGATGGGTGAAATCGGACGGAAAGCCAGCCCGCCTACCTGCTAATCCAGCCGCTCCTTTAAAGTCATCAGCAATGGGTGGATTTAACCCAAGTGAAAGACACGTTGTAGTGCCTAAAGATGCGAACGTTACTAAAGTTTATGAGATTTTTAGGAATGTTTATGGTGAAAATGGCAATGGTAAGTACGCTAATGCATTGGCTAGTTGGAACAGTGCACCTTGGGAGAATTCCTTTTGGAATTATAATGAGGTTC
>CAJQNM010000666.1 GCA_905479665.1 uncultured Saprospiraceae bacterium | reverse complement strand
AGCCTGCTAAAACTGTATTGACTATTTCTGGTGAAGTACTGAAGCCCGAATTAGATCCGAGCTAATCGCTTGATTCAGATAAGACTTAAGGAAGCCTGCATAATTGTTTATGCAGGCTTTTTGCGTTGGTTCACGATTATGGCATCATGCAGTACACCCATTCCGGATACAGCCGATACACCCCCTTTTCACTTCAGGAGCGACATGATGCAGCGGGACATGATCTTCGATCAACCATACAGTGGTTACCCAATTTAACGTTTGATGAGGCTGGCCGTATGAGCATCGAGATTTGCACCGGTCCGAGTCCTGGTAACTATGCAATCCTAATAGAGGGAGTGACAGAGTCGGGTCAGCCAATCAGTCAGAAATTCGCTATCCATTGGTAGAAATCAAACCTGCGTAGGATTTCCACTTGATCATGAATTGGGTAAATTGTGCTCATCCCTTTGTACAATATGAATAAATACTTCAAACTCATAAAGTTCAGCCACACGGTCTTTGCTTTGCCCTTTGCGGTGGTAGGCCTATTTTTGGGCATCTGGGCTAGTGGTGTAGTAGAAGATGTCTGGTTATTGGCGTTCAAAGTCTTACTCTGTATGATTTTTGCCCGGTCATCGGCGATGGCTTTCAATCGCTGGGCTGATCAGGATATCGATGCTGCAAACCCTCGAACAGCGACGCGAGAGCTACCAAGTGGCGCAATGTCCAGTAGCCATGTGTTGATCTTCGTCATAGGAAACGCACTTCTTTTTATTGCTACGACCTATCTGATCAATCCACTTTGCTTTTATCTTTCCCCGGTTGCGCTTGCCGTGGTTCTGGGCTACAGCTATACGAAGCGTTTTACCGCACTTAGCCACTTCGTATTGGGTCTCGGTCTAAGCTTGGCTCCGGTCGGGGCTTATTTAGCAGTGACGGGTTCATTTGCTTGGTTGCCAGTTTGTTACGGTCTGGTTGTCTTTTTTTGGGTGGCCGGATTTGACATAATCTATGCCTTGCAGGACGAAGGCTATGATGCACGTACTGGCCTGCGCTCGATCCCCTCGTTGCTGGGAGCAGAGCAGGCTCTGCTTGTATCGCGTATTTCACACGTAGTGTCAGCTGCCAGTCTAGTCGGTGCCAGCTATTTACTCTCAGTAACCCATTTTGAGATGAATTTGTGGCAATGGGTGGCCAGTGCGCTTTTTATCGCCATACTTATCTACCAGCATACATTGGTACGACCAGGTAAGCTGGAGAAAGTCAATCTGGCTTTTTTTACCAGCAATGGGATAGCGAGTGTATTATTTGGGCTCATTTTCCTTCTCGATCATTGGGTGTGATTGCTTGAGAAAGGCCATAAAAGCCTGCATCGCCTGATAGCGATGACTGATGCTATTCTTCTCCTCCTTCAACTCAGCAAAAGTTTGATCATAGCCGTCGGGTCTAAAGATCGGATCGTAGCCAAAACCGTCCATTCCTTTTTTTTCAAATGTAATGGTGCCGTGAGCCTGACCAGTGAAACAATGGGTCTCATCAGGAGTGACCAGGGCGATCACCGTTTCGAAATATGCTGTTCTATCCCCAAAGGCCTTTAGGTTTTGCAAGAGCAAATTCATGTTGTCGTCCGCATTCCTTTGGGGCCCTGCATAGCGGGCAGAGTATATGCCTGGATCACCACCTAGTGCGTTGACGATCAGCCCTGTGTCTTCGGCGAAGCACGGGCGTCCATAATGCTCCAAGACGTACTGAGCTTTCATCAAAGCATTGCCCACGATCGAATCTGCTGTTTCAGGAATGTCTTCATGGCAGCCGATATCTTGCAAGGTTTGCATCCTGAAGACCTTATCCATGCCATGATCTGCCAGCATCGCCTCTACTTCAACCAGCTTATTGACGTTGCCGGTGGCAAATATGAGATTCGAAAATTTATGCTGCATGAAACATCTCTTTTAGAGCTTCCCAAAGCATTTTCTTCTTCGCGTTTGAGGCAGCGATCTTTGCTAAATCGTCGACGATTAAGATGGTCAATCCCCCAACCTTACCGAGCTGGTACAGTGGAAGACTCACGGACAAACCCAGCTGAGACAATTGTGGACCGAATGAGATGAGATTTTGATTTTCTAAAGAGATGGACTGGGAGAGACGTAAGGAAGTCCCAGATGCCACCTCAATTTGAGCAAAATCGACCACTTGTACTGATTTTAAGATCTTTGCCAGCAGCTCTTGTGCCTCCTGGGTCGTTCCTTGTTCATCGATAAAGACAATGTTTTCGGCTGTTGTCAGATCAGGATCCGGGGCAGCCAAAACCTCTGGTAGTTTATAGATGACCAGTTTTTTAAATGGATGGTCCATAAGTACGCAATGTAGCTATTTCATCAGACCCTCTTTTTACCTACATTTATCAGAATAGATAAGAATAAAGAAAGAAGACATGGAAATTAAGATCACTAAAACAGATCGTTCGAGACTCGATCAAGTCGATTTTAACGATCTGCCCTTTGGACAAATATCGAGCGATCACATGTTTGTCATGGAATATGATGGTACGGCCTGGCGCGATGCACGCATCGAACCCCTTCATTCGTTTGAAATTCACCCTTCAAATCTGGCTTTGCATTACGGACAGTCCATTTTTGAAGGCATGAAGGCCTCGAAAAATCAAGATGGAGTGGCATTGCTTTTTCGACCGGAACTGCATGCCGAGCGGCTCAATGCGTCGGCGGAAAGAATGTGTATGCCGAGTATAGATCCCAGCAATTTCGTGGAAGCTGTTTCAGCATTGGTTCAAATGGAGCAGAACTGGATTCCACCCGAAGAGGGCAGCTCGCTTTACATTCGTCCTTTCATGTATGCGATCGATCATTTTCTGGGAGTCCGACCTTCCATTACCTATCGCTTCTGCATCATCACCCTTCCGGTTGGACCCTATTACGCCAAGCCAGTAAATCTGTTGGCGAGTGATACCTATGTGAGAGCGATACCCGGTGGGGTAGGAGAGGCTAAGACTTCAGGAAATTACGCGGCATCACTCTATCCCAGGAAATTAGCAATGGAACAAGGCTTTGATCAAGTCTTGTGGCTTGACGGTCATGAGTTCAAGTACGTACAGGAAGTCGGTACGATGAACCTTTTCTTTGTCTTTGAGGATGAAATTGCCACTCCAGCAAACAATGGAGCAATACTAAAAGGTATTACGCGATTTTCGTTCATTCAGATCTTGCGTGAGCGAGGCTGCCGGGTCACTGAGCGACCCATCGCCATTGATGAAGTCTTTGAGGCGCACGCCCAAGGCACATTGAAAGAGGTCTTTGGAGCTGGCACAGCTGCTGTGGCATCGACAGTTGGACTTATTGCGCACAAGGATCGCAAGATAGAATTGGACACCTCCCTTACCCCGATTGCCCAGATGCTTAAGACAGAGATCAATGGGTTGCGATCTGGAAAGGTTAGGGACTCTCGGGGCTGGACCGTCCCAGTTTATACTCCTGTAGTGGCTTAAACCGGGCTCAACAAGCACGAAATTTAAGGTTGGCATACGTATGCCAACCTTTTTTTATGTTTTTTTTTCAACATGTTTACGCATCCCCTTTCGACATATAAGAAGATCTCTCATATGAGATCAACATATGCGGATTAAAACACATTAAATAAAATACACATGTGTAATAATCTGAAAAGGTGCGCCTTTCGTATGTATTTGCCTTCTCACGTGTAATCGGAGCTATTGGTGCGTCGACATCTGCAAATCAACACATTGTGATATTATCTAATACATAAGATTTTTTCGTCATGCCAATTTTGGACACTGCTGAGCTGAATTGGTATTGTTCTTGTCTTTTCGGATGTAGAATAGAGCGAATATCCCTCGCTCAGAATATTTGACTTATGCAAAAACCGAATTTTTTTAATTCAAAAATTTTACTCATGAAAAAGACGAGTTTTACTTATTTGGACTACTCGTGTTGGTGTCAGAGCGTGCTTACCTACGCTAAGCGACCTCTTCAATTACTGCCTCTTTTGGGGCTATTCTTGTTGAGTAACCTTAGTGTGTATGCTCAAGGACCAAACTGTACGGATATAAACGCCTCAGTTGGTTTTGACGATACAGCACGAGTCCAGGTGATGGAGTTCGTGACTAATGCAGCCTCTCTAGGTCCCATTGATGTGGAGATCTTAGGCTCGTACGGTCAACGAATTTTCTATCAGACAGGAATGGTAGGTAGCGATGTGATCGCCCTCCATGCATGTCCATACCTGGGACAACAGCTTAAGCTGAACGTGAGTTCAGCCGGCGCATGTTGGAGCTATCTTACCTTTAAACAAGGTAATGGCCCCATCGTAGATGGCCGAACCAAAACGGTTTGGTGTTTAGATCCCCTGGTTCAGGGTGGTCACATCCACGGCGTACCTCCTACGGCAATGATACCTTGCCGGAGTGACGAGGAAGCTACTTTTGTAGCAGACTGGGTGGATGCTAAATTTTGTGATGATGCGGCACTTGGTACCATTGATAATGATACTGCCAAAATCATTTACCGCGAGTACGAAGCCTTTAACAAGGATGGCACTCGTGGATCTGGATTTGATACCATCATTGTTTTGCGATTGCCTCAGATCACGGAAGAGAATTCTTTCTGTCCTGAAAAGGATACAGTGTACTGCGGTACAGGTGGCAAATTGGGACCGTACATGATTTCGGGATACGAATTTGATTTTGGTGCCGGACCCATTGCCTGCTATGATGCGATCTCATTTGTGGAGAGCAAATTCAACCCCACTACTGGATTGTTGGAATTTTATCCTGCTGAGTTTGATCCTAAATGTGGCATTAGCGTGCATGTCGATGCTTGGAAGCTTGATGGTGGTTACTGTCAGCAGCAATACAAGGTCAATGTAGAGATCAAGCAAAGTTGCTATGGTCTTCCTGGCTTGTATGAGGCACGAGGTATGATTGGTACGATCACTGATTTCAGTGGTACTTTTCATCCGAAGCATTGGAACTACAAAGGTGATGTAACTGCCGGTGCGACTCCAGTATTTGTTGGTGGCCGGATTAATCCTGCACTTAAGGCGATTGCTGATGGAGCAACAACCACCTACACCTTGGCTGCAATGAGCTCAATGTGTGTGGATATTCCACAAACTGGCGAGATCATGGTTACTGCTACCGCAGGTACCTATTCGATCAATGGTGGCGCAAAAGTGCCTCTCTCCGCTGGAGCCAATACGATTGCTGTAGAAGTCTGCGATGAACTCTGCTTTTATGGAGCAAGTTCACTAAGTGGTTTCTCATATGTGGAAGCTACCGTGCCTGATGGTCCGTTGATGGCGGCTACCAGTGGCGAGGAGGATATTCCTGGTTATTGGAAGTGTGAGTTTTGGGTAGTTGATCTTGATACACTTGCCCCAGTGGTCGAGTGTGAGGTAGATTACTCCAATCCAAATCTCTACGACGAAGCCACGAAGACGGTATACGTACCTGCTTCATCACACGATTGTGCCTCACATTCATACATTCCACCAGTACGGGTAGTTGACGATTGGTCTGGTGTGAAGTATGTAAAGGCCATAATTCCTGGTATCACAACTATCGTACTAGAGCCAGGTGATGTGCCTTCCGTTTTTGAGTCACATGAACAGGTGAAGATTCCCCACGGCGATATTGCAACTCCGATCTACTATGAAGCCTATGACAATTGCCATAATGTGGCATATGACACGTGCTACATAAAAGTGAAAGACTTGACTCGACCGGTGCCAGTCTGTGACAAAGGCGTGATCGTAGGATTGAGCAGTAAGAAAGTTTGGGTTGATGCCGAGACTTTTGATGAAGGAAGTTGGGATAATTGCGGTATCGCACTGACGCTTGCTCGTCGGTCAGACTGGTATGAGCACTGCGTAGATCTCTGTGATGATATCTCTGCAGAATGCTACTATCACTACGACACCGTATACTGTGCCAATCTGGAAGAAGACAAGCATGTCGATCCAGTAGAAGCACACTACTATAAAACAATGAAATGGCTGAAAGAAGATGGACGTGCTTGCACCGACCTTATCTGGAATGCCTGGAAATATGATTTAATGAAGTATGCAACACTACATTGTGTAGAGCATCCTTATGAAGTTGATGATCACTACTACAAGAATCTTATTCGTGAGAACTCGAAGTGCGTAGCTGATCAATTTGAAGATGATCTGGGTACTGGCTTTGGTGGTCAGTTTGGTCCAGATGATTTGGAGGGACAACTCGATCTACTCCACAATATTGGTGGTGGATGGTCTGATGCTGTACCTTTTGATTGCGAAGATGCTTGTAAGAATGTAACTGTTGAGTTGCTCGTAGTCGACTACTGGTG
>CAJQNM010000665.1 GCA_905479665.1 uncultured Saprospiraceae bacterium | reverse complement strand
TATTAGAAGGATTAAATGATGCAATGAACTCTTCCATATCTGTTGAAAATTGCAGAGCTACTCCATTTGCATCAGCAAAAGGATTTATTGCAGCGGTTGTGTTCTCAATGACAGGAATGATATTTGACTCGGTGGCAAACTTCATCGATGATCTTATACAATTATACACTTAAGTTAGTGATTTCTCGCTTCCTTTCTTTTGCCTCTCTTTCTAGAGGAGGATTCTATGAGTACAGTTGCATTTTTTCGATTTTCGTTACCGCAATTCTGTAAAGAATCTAACTAGATGCCTTCCCTCAAGCACAGCTCCCATCGGGCCAAGGGCGAAATCACCCTACTCAGGCATCACACAAACTCGAAAAGTGCAAATCTCACCTGCCTTGAGTGAAGGGAGCGATTCTTAGCTACCCAGACAAAGCGATCCTTAAGCCTGCCTATGCCGGCTTAGGAATCCCCTTCTGGGTGCGCATCCCCTGCCGAAAGAGGACGGGACGATTCTTAAGCCTGCAGCACCGCGTGGGGATGGCCGTCTGCGCCAAGCAAGCAGGTTCAAAATGGGGTGCGCTCATTGCATCAGTCAATATTGCAATGAGTTATTTCATCGGTATTGGTATTTGGCAACAGATAAGTCTCCAAGTTGTCCTTCTATTTTATTTAATCTAGCTTTTAATTGTTCGTTCTCCTGCCTGTTGCTGTGGATGTCCATTTTTAATTTATCAATAGAAATATCTTGTTCCTTGAGCGCCTCGATCAAGAGGGCTACTATTTCTTGGTAACGAACCCCTTTGTATCCATCAGTGCTATTTGTGAAGACAACTTCAGGTAGAATTTCTTCTACTTCCTGAGCAATGAGACCAATGCGAGATTCTTTCTTCGCATCATTTTTCCACTGATAGGTGACACCTCTTAGTGCCAACGCTTTTGGTAATGGTTGGTCGATGCCAGAGATGTTTTCCTTCAGTCTGCGGTCTGAAGTTTGTGTGGTCAGCACACCATTACTTGACAGGCTGAGTCCAGATTGAAAAGCACCTGAGCCCACTGAACGAATACGCATATTTCCGTCGACATCGAGTTCCTCCGTGGGAGCGTCGGTGCCAACACCCACTTGGGTACTCCCCAATCCCAGTGCCAATACATTGCCGACATTTACATAGAGGTCACCGCCGCTGACATCCAAATCTAGGGCATTTCCATCCGTACGAAACTGGATATATTTATTGGTATCTGCTGGTGACGACAGGCGCAGTTTGTCTCCGGCAACATGCAGCTTGGTTGACGGATCAGCCATATTAATTCCCACATTGCTATTGGCTGGATCGAGCACTATGTGGCCCACATCAGTGGATATTTTTCCATTATTGCCATCGTGGCTCAGCGAGAGCGCGTTGCCCCAAGTGTCGTTGGCTTTGCCGTGAATGTTGACCACCGCATCAAAAGTTCTATCCTTTCCCCATTTAGAGTAGAAATTAAAGGATTGATCGCCTATATCATCGCCTAGAAAAGGAGCAAGTGTATTGTTGGAAAATAATATACCGTATCGACCGGGGTCTTCGGGGGAGACGGTATTTAATATCAACCTTCCCAATGGGGACCCAACTTTGTCTAGCTGGAGGCTTCCCTCGACGTGCATTTTCACGTCTGGCTGCCCAAAGAGTAGTAATGGAAATAATAAGGATAGTAAGACTGTAAGATACTTTTCTTGAAGCGCTGGTGTATGTTTCATTTTAATCTTTTGTTTTACTTAGAATTGTAGGTTATCATTTGGGTCCTCTTTAGGTTTGCTAACTCATTCATGATCGACCATCCAGTCGCTCAGCATTTCCCAAAATAGATCCGCAGCGTTATGGCCCATAAGTTATCAGTATAGAAAGTGTGATGATGGTCTCTTCTTGCCAAAGAATGGTTTGGATGTTTCAAAAAAGGAGAATTTGTTTTGGAACATTTGTTTCATCCACTCATAGCTGACCATCTCTAAGCGTTGATAATCAGTGATTTGAATGTCTCTTCAATGCCTGACAGAAGAGGGCTTCACCCCAAATTCTTTGATGAAAGATCGACTAAAATGAGAGAAGTCTTTATAACCTACCGCTATAGCAATTTCGCCGATTGGTAAAGTACTCGTTTGCAGCAATTTTTTGGCCTTTTTCAAGCGAATGGATCGAATATAGCCGGCCGTTGGGATACCTGTTAGCGCTTTTATTTTGCGGTGCAGTTGTGTGCGACTCATCGTCATAGCGCGGCATAGTCGGAGCGTGTCGAATAACTCATCATCCAAATGAGCATCGATGATCTGATTGAGCTGATGAAGAAATGCAACCTCTCGATGCTCCAAATTTTCGGATTGATTGTCTGCAAGATCACCATGGGACAATCGCTCTTGAAGTTGTTTTCGCAATTGGGTCAGATTGCTAATTCGGAGCAGCAGTTCTTCTTGGTCAAAGGGTTTGGTAAGGTAGGCGTCGGCACCTCGGTCCAAGCCAATATTTTTGTCTTGCTGGGTCGCTTTCGCGGTGAGAAGAATGACTGGAATGTGACTGGTTCGCTGATCTGTCTTTAGTCGTTTGCAAACATCAAATCCGTCCATTTTGGGCATCATGACATCACACAAAATCATATCCGGCACCCATTCAAAGGCCTTTCGCAGACCTTCTTCTCCGTCATAGGCCGTATATAGTTGGTAGCGATCCATTAGGCACGACTGGATATATTCACTCACATCGGCATTGTCTTCAATGATCAAGATCGTTTCCTTTTCTGCATCAGCTGGCACTGCTGGCTGGTTCTCTCTGATTAAGCTCGGCTCTACTGGAGCAGACTGATGAGTGGCAACATCCAAGGGAGCTTCTTGATGGATGGGTAAATATACCTTGAAGGAAGATCCCTTTTTAACCTCACTTTCAACCTCGATGCGGCCCTTTAATAAATGAACCAGCTCCTTGGCCAATGCCAGACCAATTCCAGACCCTTCATCCGTACGAGTATTCAAAGATTGAGCACCAGAGTGCAGCCCTGATGCTTCGACTTGATAGAATCGATCAAATATATGCGGTAATTCGTGCTTTGGTATCCCTTTGCCAGTATCCTGTACAATTAATTCCAGCATAGGATGATTGTTCTCAAAAATCCGGGATGAGATTACTTTGACGCTTCCATATTCTGGCGTAAACTTGATGGCATTGGAAATCAGATTGATGAGAATTTGTTGCATTTTATTCTCGTCAAAGTCCATTTTAATATGGTCTTCTTTGCTAAAAAAGGCCAAATTAATATTTCTATTTACTGCTAGAGAATGACAAGATTCGGTCAAATATTGCAGATAGGGTATAATGTCTCGTTGAACCCAATGAATGGTGAGATTATTACTTTCCAGCTTGGATAGGTCCAGCATTTGGTTGACCATAGTGAGGATCCGATCAGTATTGCGCCGGATCAAATTCTTAATATTTTCTTGGCCCCTAATTTGATCTGACATGCCCCTAATAGCGGTGAGTGGTGTCCGAAATTCGTGGGTAATATTTGTGTAAAAACGGGTTTTGAATTGATCTAATTCCTCCAGCCGCATTGTTCTCTCACGTTCTACCTGCCATTTCGTTTGCAATTGCCATTGGCGATGTTGGTACCTGTATAAGCGAGCAATGACAAACAGCAATACGGCGGCAAGCAAACAATAGGCCCACCAAGTTTGCCACCAAGGAGGAAGCACATCGATCCTTAGGTGAGCGCGCTCAGTATTCATTTGACCCTGTGCAGTCCACCCCCTGACTTGAAATTGGTAGCTACCTATCGGGATATTTTGATAACGGACCAGAGGGTCATCAGATGGGGTGCTCCACGCATGCTCGTATGGGTATAGCCGATATTCGTACAGCACTTGAGGCGAATGAAAGGCAAAGCAAGAGAACCGAAATGCAAAGGAATGCACATCATGCGGAATGTCTAATTGATCCATTTCCCAAATGGGGCTGGAAATCCCTTCTGACCCAGTTGGTATTTGATTTTTATCGTTTAGCATTAATTCAGTGAGAATGAGCGTGCGTGCGTTTATGGGTTTGGCAGATATTGTTTTGGGATTTATCTCCGACCAACCTTGATTGTGCTGGATAAAATAAATATTACCATCAGGCCCCAGTAAACCACCCTGATCAATGGTCGGCTCAGCACTATTATTTCTAAAAGTTATCCATCTCGTTGTCCTGAGATCTAAGCAACTGAATAGATTATCCTCGCGTGAGGCAATCCAAGTATTTCCCAGTTGATCACCCACCAATGCCGCCACATCTGAAATTGGAAAACTGTTTTTCGGACCAAAGAAATGATTAGGAAATGCAGACGTATCTTTATACGCCAGCGAAGCGATTCCCTGGGTATGTAGAGAATACAAGATGGTATCACCCACCTGCGCAAAAAAACGAGGAAAGTTATGCAGTGTAATTCCCTTGGGCAAGGGATGGAACACATATTTGCCAGAGGCCGCGTCGATGCTAGCCACAAATGGTTTATTTTTTTCTGTTTTACCTCCGGTCCAGATGAGGCCATCCCTGTCTTCGTATATCACGGTTGGAAAAAAATGCATACCATCACCGTCCGAGTCCATTCCGGTAAGGGAAACTCTGGACCATTTGCCAGTGGCAGGATCTAATTTGCTCAAGCCTTGATGGTACAGGGCCACCCAAATCATGCCTGCTCGATCCATCAGCAAGTAGACCACTTGATTTGAGGCCAAGCTGCTGTCTTCTTGAGGCTCATGTTGAAAATTATGAACCTCACCGGTGAGGGGATCAAAGCAGTAAACCCCAACACGATCAGAAGGGTAGGACCCCCAGATTTTGCCATCTGCCGACATCGCCATGCCCATTGATAACCAGTCCACATTGGTATTGCCTTGCAGTGCACCTCTACTCAGCGCAGATAAATCAACGTTGTCAAGATGATAGAAGTCATTGGTGCCATTGCGCTGATCATGATTGACAAGTATTGGATATGGTTTGTAACCTTCAGCACCCCATGAATCAAAAATATATTCGATCCACATGGAGCCATCATCACGATCGAAGGTCATCGAAAGAGGACCCAGCCATTGGTCTTTAATATGCGGACCTCTTAAAGATTTGCACAGTAAACTGTTCTTGAAATCAGCAAAGATCTGGGTCCCTTTCTGCAGGTCATATGTTTTTTCTTTGGAGGAGATCTTTTGGACTTGACCAGACCCCTCTCCGGCACCAGCAACCCATACGGTACCATCCTCGCTTTCACATAGGTGCCAGGCGGCTGATTGCAAGGGAAAGTTTTCAACTGAATGTGTGTATGGATCATATCGCAGCAGGTGCGAAGGATATTCGTAATCTCCGATCGTACCTACCCAGAGGCCACCTCGCTGGTCTTCCAGGAGAGCGTAGGCGGCAGGCATTTCACGGCGACCAGCACCTGGTGCATGCGGCAAGGAAGAATGAAAATGCATACGCGAAAAAGTGCCCTTGGTGCGATCCATCTTCTGGAGACCACCAGTGGTAGTAACCCAGAAATTGCCCTGGTTGTCTTCTAATAATCCCTGGACCGCATTTGTCCACAAGCTGGTGGAATCACTCTGATCGTGCATGAAACGAGTGAAGGAATTGTGAGCAGGATTGTACCGATTTAGGCCACCTTCTTCTGGTGCCCAAAAGACAACGCCGGTGGCAATCCAGAGTGTTCCCATTTTATCGGGGTAAATGTTTCTCACGTTTGAGTGACTCAGACTACTGGTATCAAAGGGATTGGAAAAGTACCGTGAAAAACTTTGGGTGTGCCGGTCTAATTGATTTAACCCGTTTTCCGTGCCAAACCACATCCTGCCTTCCGCATCCTCAGCGGCACACAATACCCGATCATGACTAATTGTTGTAGAATCCTGAGGGTCATGACCGAAGTGAATGAACTGTTCCGTTTTCGGATCAAACTCAAACAGACCTCCACCATATGTGCAGACCCAGAGTCTGTCATAACTATCCCAAAACAGGTTTTCTATGTAGGAGAAAGTAAGTTGAAAATTATTTTCCAAGGATTCTTCGTCCGATCTCGGATACCTAATGGTGGCGTGTCCATCGTACCTGAACAGGCCAAGATGGGTGCCAAACCATAAAAAACCATTGGGACCCTGCGTAATACAATTTACGGGATTGTTCAACAAGGCACCATCCATAGTAAAGTCCTCCATGCGAAAGCTGGACGTTTCAGACATGGTCAAGTCAGGGCCATGCTGAGAGAACAACATCACCGGAAGTAAGAGAACAAGCAGAAGAATTCTAAAGAAAATAGGCATTCAGATCCTTTACTGGAATTTACAATATTGTTCGGAAGACCGTAGATCAAAAACACTTTGGCAGATTTGTCGCACGTAACCTTGCGTCCGGCAAGCCCTGAACGATACCGGGGATCTTCGATAAACGACACTTTTATCCTGTTTGTCCAATTCGCCGATCTACCTAGTATGCTGCAATCTAACCGTTATTAAACGTTTATAAACGCTTATATACGGAAGTAAACGTTTAATGCACGACTAGTGCAAATGGGCTCCCCCATCTTTGGCTCGACGAATAAAAAACGTCACTTTTTCTTAACCATTTAAAATTACTTAATCATGAGAAATCTAATTAATCGCGTACAGCTAATCGGTAATTTGGGCATGGACGTTGAAACAAAGGAACTCGACAATGGTGGTAAACTGGCCAAGGTTGCCCTCGCTACAAATCACTACTACTCTAAAGACGGTGAGAAACTACAACAGACCGACTGGCATAACCTGATCGCCTGGGGCAGTACGGCCAAAATGTTTTCCGATATGTGCAGCAAGGGATCTCGGGTAGCCGTGCAAGGAAAATTGACCACTCGCTCTTGGGAAAACCCAGCTGGCCAAAAGCAATATCGTACGGAAGTCGTCGTCGATGAATTTTACATCATGGACCAGAGGAAAGATGCAAGTCCCTTTTAGATGGTTTTTTTAGGGACCCCGACCTGACCTATGTGGGTCGGGTCGGGTTTTGGATTATTTCTGAGTGACCTTTTGCGCTACTTTTTGACAGAAAAGGGAGGTCTGGTCACTTTGCAAATTAATGTAAATCTTTTCTCCATGCTCATCGATCATACTCAGTCGCCCTGGCAAACCAATTGGTGATCGATCTGTGAGTACCGTATAAAATACGCAGGCTGCCAGATAGGTGCCAATTGCTGATTGGTGGCTTCCATCGTCTGCATAAAATTCTAACTCGGGCCGTAGCTGTTTAGCAAGCTGAAACGCTTCTCCAACCGGAGCTACTCTGGCATTGATCTTCTTTCCTAGTGCTTCGTATTGCGTCTTGATTTCTTCCAGCATGAAAGGGTCCCACTTTCGAGACCAGGTCATGTAGAGTACAGGCTCCGCCCCAGATCGTCTGATCTCTTCAGCCAACAATTCGCCAAAGTGCTGCAGGCTATCAGGATTGGCGATTGCGCTCATACTGTGGTTTTGCAACACCACCATATTATAGTTTCCCTCTCTGATTAAATCACGTGTAGATAGACCTCGCTCCGATTGCCAATGTTGGCTCCACTTTGCCCCTCCGGCGGTAGATTGTGCAGTGGTCATATCAACACCGGTAGCCTCCGCCATTAAAGCTACGTGCTGTGGAAGATTCCAGAAATAAGTGTAGCTATTGCCCACGAAGAGCACTTTAGTTGATTCTTGGCTGAACGCAGAAAATGTCAGCAGAATACAAACCGAACAGAATAATATACTTCTCATCATCGACTTTATGTAGTTAAAAAATAGAAGGGCACATTGCTGCCGCCCTTTGAAAATACAATAATATTGAGCCTACTCCGGAAAGTGCCATCTTCATAAAATGAGTCGATTTTAGACCGGCCTTGCCGACAGGCAGGTGAGATTTGCACTTTTTCGAGATTGGGTGATGCCTGAGTATCAGCCGATTGAGAAAAATGGATCGGCCCCTGTGTATCAAAACCAAAGGATGGTGTCACATCCATACTGATGTGGTCACCTTTGATCGTATTTTGACCTTTCCTGTAACCCCTTTGGATTTCTTTCTATGAGGTGGTGTAAACCACCAATTTCCGATTCCAAAGGATACACGGAGGTCTCGTATGGCGGAAGTCATGAATTTCATTGCATCTATTAATTCTTTAAAACCTGATGCAATGAAGACCTTACTTAC
>CAJQNM010000664.1 GCA_905479665.1 uncultured Saprospiraceae bacterium | reverse complement strand
AATTTGAAATACATCTCCAATTTTGCAGTGATGCTTACCGAGTGAGACGAGTTGGCGATACTCCTCGTCAGTGAGATTGGATGTTTCCTCCCCAAGAAGTGAAAAGTCAGATTTAGGTACTTGCTGCGAAAAAATAAATTTTTCCATTTCGTCAAGATCCGATGTCTCACTTGGCAGGCGGTTTTCGGTGAGATGTAAGACCTCGTGATAGTGATCGATGGTGACAAAGTATCGATAAAAAATATAGTGCATGTCGGGGATATCGATGTCGCGCTTGCCCGTGTCGAATGCAATGGTATCAAAGTGCTGGACGGCATCAAAGCATGTATGACCCACAAAGCCGGTGGTCGGTCCATCCGAGATATTTTCAATCTCCAGGCAATCCATCAGACGTTGAAATTCATCAGCGAGCTGCATGGGGGATGTCAGACCTTGGCGATGCACCTCTTCACCATTTAGGTTTGCGATTATTTCGCCTCCCATCACCTGTACAACCAGCAGGGGATCAAAACCTATGATCGAATTGCTGTTTTCGGATGAACGAGAATCGTTGCTCTCTAAAAGAGAAATCACCGAGAACCTTTCCCGAAGACCTAAATATAGGCTCACGGGTGTCGAGGTATCGGAAAGAAGACGCCGATGCTCTGCTTGTATTTGTATTTTTTTCATGACTACAAAAGAAAACGGCTTGCCAGAGTGCCTGACAAGCCGTTATTATTTTTTAACAGTAGACTGGTCACACCACCTCTTGGGCATCTGTAGACCACCACCAATTTGAATTCATCATCTTCACGCTAGCAAATGTAATAATCTCATCTTACATTTAGGCTGATAGTATTCTTTTTCACCTCAAAGAGCAGCTTGGTCGTCGTATGTTGTAGAGGTTCGGTAGAGGGCCGGTCGATGACTTTCATGAATTTGAGACGTCTTATTGATAATATATGTTGAAAAATGGGCTGAAACATGTGTGAAAACCTCCTTACAGATTGGTGTGAATGAGTAAGATGAGATCTTTGAAGAAAGTATCGGGGATTGAACAACCTCGAGATGGTACATTTACCAACAAGATGCCATGGGCAGATGACCCACACCAATTTGCCTCATTAATTGCAGAAATTAATGGGGATATCTTTCACGAAGATCCTCGAGAGGCGCTAAGTTGTTTTCTACTTGCCCTTGCCAAGCATGTAGGAGTAAGGGAAGCCTATGTGGGACGATGGATATCTGGAGCTGAGCAGGATGTCAAGATAGAAGTTATCTCCTATCTTCAATCAGGTACCATTTCAGATTTTTCTATAGTTCTTGGGCTGAATGATCAGCCTTGTGAGAGTCTTTACACGTCGGGGGAGCCAGTACTTATCAAAGAGGGCCTTGCAGAGGCTTTTCCGGATTGTCAGGTGATTAAGGATCTCGGTGCCACTCACTTCTTCGGTCTTCCATTCTTGGACCTTATGCCGGAGTCGAATTCTAAAGTGAATGGCAATATTTCCGTCCTGGGTGATAGATCACTTGATTTGGAATTGATTTTAAAAGTTTCTCAGCACTACAAAAGTTGGATCATAACCCAGATTAGGAGATTTGAAAAAGATCGGAATAGCCAACTTGCCCAAGATGAGTATCGAGATCTATTTGAGAGCACGTTTGATGTAGTGATGCATTTTGATAAGGATCACAAGTTGATCAAGGCCAACAGTGCAATCGAGCGATTTTTAGATATCAGTAATTCTGATCAGCATCCATATGAGACAGTCTTGGAGGAAGATCGACACATTATCATACAGAACCGTCAAGATCTGGCTGAAAAAGGATGCACAAAAGATGTACGCTTTCGTGTTCGCGATCCTCAGGGGGAGATCATTCATGTGGCAGCGAATACCGTGGTTCGCTACGATGAAGCCAAAGAACTTATTGGTTACCGAGAGGTGATTCGGGATGTCACTGCAGAAGAAAAAGCAGCGCAGGAGATCTTTGATTCAAGGGAGGAACTGAGGACGATTTTTGATCGCTCGAGTGTGGGCCTAGCATTAGCAAAGGATTATGAGCTCACCCAGGTCAATCCCTATTTGGCAGATATGCTTGGTTACAAAAGCGACGAACTAATTGGCAAGAATCCACTGCTCATGCACCTTCCCGAAGAGCACGAAAAATTGAAGCAACAAGGGGAACTACTGATAGAGGGCACAAAAAATGAGCTACACTGGCAATCTCATCTCGTGCATAAGGAAGGTCATCTTATTCCTGCAGAGATCACTTTACATAGACTGGTTCGCGGGGACGGAAGCATTCGTCGTATACTGGCCACGATTGTTGACCTCACTCAACGGAGGAGATCGGAGGCTGCACTTGAAGCCGCTGAGGCTAAGAACCGATCGCTCATTGATACATCACCAGCGGGCATTATTCAACTTGACGAAAACTTCCAAGTTGAGTTTCTTTCGAAGCGAATATTGGAGATTCATGGAATCAAGCTTTCGCAAAAAATAAATGATTTCTTCGAGCTGGTCATAGAAAAAGACCGAAGGCGGATCAAAAGCGAATTGGCGGATTTGATTTCTGATGAAGCTCGTCCACTTACTTTCCAATCTGGCATGTCGCAGGATGGAAAGGTGCAGCATGTTCAGGGGGCGGCAAGAGCGCTCTTTGATTCGAAAGGGCATCGTACTGGATTGCTGGTCTGCTACGCAGATGTATCTGCACAGGTGATCGCCAAACGAAGACTGGAAATTTCGCAGGCGAGATATCGAAGTATCGTAGAGTCGTCGCCCAGTGGAATCAGTATTCTGAATGACCAAGGCATGTTTCTATATGCATCACCTCGTGCGAGAGAAATTTTTGGAGTTCCCCATGATCTACCAAAGGGCGACCATCGGTCTGTTTGGGGGTATGTAGCACCAGACCATCGAGAGAATCTAGAAGTATTTTTCAGCTCAGCAATCCGGTCAGGTGAAGTGGAGAAGGAAAGATTTAAAGCACTTTCAGAAGATGGTCGACCATTCTGGATCGAGGCATATGCAAAAAGCAGGAAATCTGCCGATGGGCACGACGAAATCACTGTTGTGAAAAATGACATCACTGAATTGCTCCAAGTAGAGAAGGAACTGGAGACAGAAAAAGCAATTTACCAATCTCTAATTTCAAACTCCTTTGATGGGATTGACATTCTTGAATTTGAGCGATCAGACATAAACCTGAAGGACGGGAAGATCTTGATCCGCAATAGGGTCATGCATGAACTGTTGGGCTCTGATGATGAGGTCACCACGACTTCTGAGGCCATTGCCAACATCATGCCGGCAGACATTTACAAATCTTCTCAACAGAAAGAGGAGGAGCTCAATATGCTGTTGCAAAAGCAAGTGGTGACAGGTTCTTGGCTTATTCGCCATGATGACGAAACGTTGATTTATACAGAAGGGGTGCTGCGCTTGTTGGAGCAGGATGATAGCATTTTTGTTGTTCGAATTCTCAATGACGTGACGGAACAGAGAAAAGCCGAACAGACCATTCAAAATCAACTATTAGATTTGAATGGCAAGAACGAGGAACTCGAGCGATATATCGTATCAAACTTACAGCTGGAAAATTTTGCTTACATCGCCAGCCATGACCTGAAGGCCCCAGCTCGAAGCATCGGGAGCTTTGCTCACTTGTTGCAGAAGACTGCAAATGAGAAGCTCTCGGAAAGAGAAAATCATTTTCTGGATATTATTCTCGAGAGCTCGAAGAACATGATGGATCTGATTGACGACTTGCTTGTCTATTCGCGAGTTAATCAAGAAAAAATAAGTCTTAGAACAGTCGATTTCGAGCGGTTGTTGGAAAGTGTCTTGCAAGATCTACAACCAGAAATGGATGAATGTCGAGCCCAGATCCGATGGCAAAATTTGCCCGAAGACTTAGAGGGAGATACGATTAAACTGCGACAGCTATTTCTGAATCTACTGAACAATAGCTTGAAGTTTCGAAAAGAAGACGAGTCACCAAGGATCTTGATTGACTGTGACAGAAGCTCCAAGTACTGGATTTTTGAAATTAGTGACAATGGGATTGGCATAGAGGAGAAATATGCAGACAAAGTCTTCTTGTTATTTCAAAAGCTACACAGCTCGGATAAGTACGATGGCTCTGGCATGGGGCTAGCGATTTCAAAGAAGATCATCGAGCAGCACTTTGGAAAAATCGAAGTCATACCGCAAGGGGCGAGCGGAGGAGCTACGATCCGATTTACGATTGCACGAGATTTGTCAAAGAGAATAACCAGAGAGCAATCACTTTTGGTGAAGCGCAGGCCTGGCCAGCTAGAGGTAGATCGGTAAACTTAGAGCGAAAGAAGAAACTCGCGAAGGGTCATGGATTCTTCGAGCTCCAGTTTTTTCTTGATGCGATAGCGTGTCATTTGAAGACTCTTCATCTCCACGTTTAAGATGTTGGACAACTCATAATTGTCAATATTCATTTTGATATACGCGCAATGCTTAAGATCCAAGGTGGTCAATTTGGGGTTGACATTTGCAAGCTTGCGAAAGAAATCCGGATTGATGCTTTCAAACATCACTTTAAAATCTTCCCATGAGTCCTGCTTTGAAGTTAATTCTTCCATCTCACGATCCAGACGTTTGAGTTCTCGTACGGACTTGTTGATCCCTCCGTCTTCTTTCAGCAGATCTTGCAAATCCCTGATCTGAGTCCGGATTCGATACAGACTATTATTAATCTTGGAGCTGTTCACTTCCATGGTCATCATGGATCGCTTCTTCTCTTCAATTTCGCGGCGAAATTCTCTTTCTTTCAGCTGCGAAAGTTCCATCTTAATCTTGAGCGTCTCCTGGAGCTCTTCCTTATGACTCGTGATGATCTGATTAAGTTCTGTCAACTCAACTTTATGCTGCAGCAACTTGCGTTTGGCCTGAAATAAATTGAGCGCGTTGTGCACTCGTGAATTTAATTCGATACGAGTAACGGGCTTATTGATAAAATCTACGCCACCGAAATTGAAGGCTTCCTCAAGGACCCGCTCATCTTGCAGACCCGTAATAATGATGACCGGGATCTCCGCATACTTTTCATCGCGTTTTAGCAATTTCAATGTGTCGAGGCCTCCCATACGGGGCATCTGCCAATCTAGCAGGATAAGTTCAGGGATAGTCTTTTGCAAGGTAGGAAGCACTTGCTCGCCATCGTCAGTCTCAAGAAAATCAAATTTACCTTCACCGAGATATTCCTTATAAAGAATTCTGTCGAATTCCCGATCATCGACAATTAGAATAGTTGGTGCAATCATTTATATAGGTGAATTGATACGCTAAATGTATCCTTTTTTTGTAGCAAAGCGCACGCACAAAAGCATATCGTATTGGCCTCGAAGACCTATACTGCTTGAATTTTTTCCTTGAGATACATGTAGGTTTCGTCTTGTGCACGCCTCTTACCAGAACTACTTTCTTTTCCTCGCTTGTATTGATTGCTCAGAGTACCATCTAGGATACGTGCTTTACTTCGATCCTGCCACTGAATTTCGAAGACGTCTATGAGTTCCTGATAGAGCCTCTTATCCAAAATGGGTACGAGTACTTCAATGCGTCGGTCCAAGTTTCGACCCATAAAGTCGGCTGAGCCGATGTACAGCTCTGGATGGCCTGCATTGGAAAAATGATAGATACGACTGTGCTCTAAGTAGCGATCAACGATGCTGATGCCTGCGAGCTTCGCAGTAGGGAGATATGCCGTATTCAAAACGCAAATGCCCCTCACAATCAATCTTACTTTAACGCCTACATTTGCAGCCTGATAGATCTTATCTACCATCTGGCGATCTTCTAGACTATTCATCTTAAAAGAAATGCGAGCATCTTTCCCCCTCGATACATGCATTATTTCCCGATCAATCTTGTTGATCATCTCTTGTCTTAAGTTGAAGGGTGCAACCAGTAACAAACTCGTTCGGGGTATGATCAGTGACCGATTTAGAACGGCAAAGACTCGGTCTACCTCCTCCGTGAGTTTGGTATGAGACGTCAATAGCGCATGATCACAATAGAATCGTGCTGTCGTCTCATTAAAATTTCCAGTGCCGACGTATGCGATGTTTTTAGCATTCTGAAAATTGATTAAGAGTAGCTTGCTGTGTACCTTGATGCCCGGAAAACTAAAAATAACTTTGGCCCCAGCCTCGGCTAGTCGATTGCCCCACATCAAATTATTTTCCTCATCAAATCGCGCCTTGACCTCAATAAATACGGTCACCTCGATACCTTTTTTGCAGGCGTTCAGTAGTCTTGTTGCCACAGCAGAGTCATAGGATGTACGGTACAATGTCATCTTGAGATGGGTAATCTCACGATGTGCAATGGCTTCATCCAGCAACTGAAGGAGGTAGTCAAATTTCTGATAAGGATAGTGAGCGAGGTGGTCTCTTGTCCAGACCTCCTCAAGCAGGGCAGGAGCGTACTCCAGTTGTGGATGGATGAGGGGGGGCATCGAGGGGTACTCCAGTTCTGGTCGATTTACAATGCTGGCAAAAGTGAAGTAATCATTGAAATTGTGTGCTTGGCCCCCGGGTATCAAATCCAGCTTACTGAGCTGAAAGTATTGTTTCAATAGCACTAAGAATGATTTTGGCATCGTCGCATCGTACAAAAAACGAGTCGGCAAACCCTTCTCACGTTTTGCGACGGCCTCCTTGATTTTTGCAATTAGATCACCTCCATACTCTTCGGTCAAATGCAGTTCTGCATCCCGACTGATCTTGATGGCATAGGCACCCTGCATATTGGGAAACAAACTAGGTAGTTGGGTGTGGAGTATCTCATCTAGAATAATGACTCGGATATCAGGACCATCGGAGAGTCGAAAGAACCGTCCAACCTGCTCGCTGGGAAGATTGATGAGTCCGAAAGAATCCTCTAAGCCCAAATCGATGACTAGGTAGAGTTTCTGATTTTCGAGGAAGGGAACCGGTTTATCTAGCGATAGCGTCTGGACTTGCAGATGTGGTACAATCTGATCTTTAAATATTTTATCCGTCTGTGCTATATCGAAGGCAGATAAACTCTTATGATCCACCAGAGAAATACCGGCTGCCTGCAGTGCAGGAACGATCTCTTGGTGAAAAATATGTCCGAAACGCTCTTGCTGAGCATCAACAATACACCTGATCTTGCGAAGTACTTTGCGTGGTTTTTTTTCTTGCTCACTGCGATCTTCCTTCGCCAGTGCTTTCATCCCTCGCAGGGAGGAAACTCGAACGCGGTAAAACTCATCCAGATTACTAGAGTAGATGGCCAGGAATTTGAGACGTTCCAACAGTGGCACTGTGGGGTCGGATGCCTCTTGCAAGACTCTCGCATTAAATGATAACCAACTCACATCACGCTGATGGTAACGAGCATTTTTGGTTCTGTCTGGAATCTGTTGGTCTTTGATCACTACGGCAAGGGCTATATCGCCAAGATGCGATAAATCATTTCTTGCAGCAAGGCCTCATGAGTAAAATGATCATTTCCGACTCCCTTGCTCCTCAGATCATAGTCTCTCAGCAGTCGGATCACTGCTTCGGTCTTGATGCGAGGATAGTTGCGTTGTGCGACTCGATATTCCTCCACAAAATACTGGTTGGACAAGCGAAGTGCTTGCATCACTTCACGTTGAGACGCATTTCCCAACCCGTGCAGCAGATAGACTTTTGAAAAGTAGTTATAGAGGCCCGATATGATCAATACCATTGGATGGTTTTTTGGATCACGAATAAAGTATCGAAGTATTCGATAGGCCTTGTTGGTATTTTTAGTGGCTAGGGCAGACTGCAATTCGAAGATATTGTAGTCCTTGCTGATTCCGATGTATTTCTCGATGTCATCTTGCGACACTTGATCTACTTCAATATTGAGGATCATCTTATCCAGCTCATTCGATATTTTGGCCAGGTCACTTCCGAGGTATTCTGCAATTAAATTTGCCTCCTTGATTCCAATCGAGAGTTTCTTTTTCTTTAGATAGCTAGTGATCCATCCGGGAATCTTATTTGAATAAATGCGCTTGCTCTCAAAGAGTATGCCCTTGCTTGCCAGGACCTTCGCAAATTTTGTGCGTTTGTCCAGTTTCTTGTGCTTGTAGCAAATGACAAGGAGTGTTTCCGGTGCCGGGTTTTCCACATACTTTTCGAGCTGATTTAAATCTCGCATATATTGTGCTTCGCGTATCACCACAACTTGGTAGCGCGACATCATGGGAAATCGACGTGCTTGATCGATCACTGCTAGATGATCGATATCGCGGCCATAAAGTACACTGAGATTGAAAGCCTTTTCCGTTTCATCCAGTACTTTTTGTTCAAAATAGTTGGATAGCAGATCAATGTAGTAAGGCTCATCACCGTGCAAAAAATAGACCGGTGAAAAGCGATCTGCCTTAAGTTCTTTCAGCAGTGTATCAAAAGTAATTCCACTGGACTTCTTAGCCGCCATTCTCTTTGATGATTTGTACAATGCACTTCATCCACCCAGGATCATCATTGAGACTGGGCACCAGAGTAAGCTTTTCACCTCCCAATTCTACAAACTCTTCTTGATACTCATACTCTACCTCCACAATCGTCTCTAAACAATCAGCGACAAAAGCTGGACTGAATACCAGTATCTTCTTATCTCCTTGAGCGGCTCGCTGCTTAAGTACGTCACTGGTATATGGCTCGGTCCAGGTCTCCTTGCCCAAGCGAGATTGAAAACAAGTAGTGTAATCGCCTGGACTCAGCCCCAATTTTGCAACTAAGGCCCGTGTTGTCCCGTAACATTGTGCCGTGTAGCAGCCATGATTCTTTTCTGTGATCTTTTGGCAACAGTCAGGGCCTTGCCTGCAATGGGACTCTTGATCAGCCTTTCTCAATTGCCGCACCGGTATACCATGGTAGCTAAATAGGATATGGTCGTAACTAGCCAAATCCTCGCCTTTGGCGTGATCTAGGATTACGTCAATCATCGCAGGATGATCATAGTAGTCTCTGATCAACACAAGGCCAGGGATCGTCTGCTGCTCGCTGACGATGCGCATCACCTCTTCGTGCAATGATCCTGTGCTTGCTGATGCATACTGCGGAAACATCGGAAAGACGACAATACGATCCACTCTTGCTTTGAGCAACTTCTCAATTGCGTCGCGGATGGACGGATTTTTATAGCGCATGCCTAACTCGACCACATAGTTTTCGCCAAGTAGATCTTGAACACCAGCGGCCACTCGCTCACCGTAAATCTTGAGTGGCGATCCCTCTTCAGTCCAGAGACGCTGATATAGTTTTGCTGAGTTGCCTGAGCGACGAGGTACAATCAAACCTCTCACCAAAAGCTGGCGTGGCAGCCAATGGTAGTCGATCACGCGCCAATCAGTGAGAAACTGGTTGAGGTAACTCCCTACCGCCTGTCGAGTGGGCTCGTCTGGTGTGCCCAAATTGGCAATGAGAATACCTGTTTTCATACTTCTCTTTTCCACTTGCATCTCAACACAAGTATAGCATTTAAGTTGGTGGTTTAGTTAGTGAAAGAGAGGCGAAATCATCTGGGTCATCATAGTCACGTAGACATGCACCCGAATTCATCAAAACGTGCTTCATTCGCGAAGGGGGTAGTTTAGCTAGAATCCCTTTGGCACCTTGATCCTTGTCTACGATCTCTCTCAGGGAGCTAAAGAGTGCTTTACCGAAAAGTACGGGATGGCCTTGCCGTCCACTCCAAGTGGGAACAACCGCATCAACAAGATGATCATGAAAAGCTCGAATAATCATTTCGTAGTCAAGTTGCTCAAGATCCGGCATGTCACCCAGACAAACCAGCACACCATCAGTGAGATGTGCAATGCTGGATGCACCATGTCGCAATGAGGAGGCCATGCCACTTGAAAAATGAGGATTGTGGATGAATTTTACCGTCTTTCCGTCCAGTAGATCCCTTATCTTTTCTTCTTGATGGCCGGTCACAACGATGACCTCCTGGAGTAGGGAGATCGGTAAGCTATCCAAGACTCGTAGCAGAATGGGAGCTTCGGGAGGGTACAAGAGTTTATTGATTTTCAGCATACGGCGGGACATGCCGGCAGCGAGTACGATGGCTGAGATCTTAGGAGTCAATCGTATCAGATATTTTTCGGAGTGTGCTCATCAATATATATTTACGTTATGGACGGGAGGGAGATGACTATGGATCAAAGTCCAGGTCTTACCCTGATCTTGGCTTATATATAGATTGCCGTTGGTCGTACCAAATGCCATCAGCTCATCCTTGGCAGTGAAAGCATGGCGAAAGACCAAATCAAAACAGTAGTCCTGAGGCAGTCCCTTGGTGTGAGAGGTCCAAGTGGCACCACCATCTTGTGTCTCGCAAACTTTTAAAGCGAGACCATGTGCTACCCTTTGTTCATCTGACTCTGCCGGGATGATCCACGCCCGCAGAGCATCTTCGTGATCGATGACCAAGGCAAAACCATATTTACCAAGTCCATTTTTGGAAGTGACATCTTGCCACCGCTCTCCTCCGTTTACAGTGCGAAAGACACCACAATGATTTTGCTGCCAGATCACCTCGGGTTGAGATCTGCAGATCTGCATGCTATGTGGGTCGTGACCAACTGCTACATGAGGATCAGGCAGGTAGTCAGCTCTCAATCCAGTGTTCATTGGTTTCCAACTTATTCCGCCATCTCCTGATTTGAAAACTCCGGCACAGCTGATCCCCACGAAAATCTGCTTTTCGTCTTGAGGATGAATGCAGATACTATGGATGCCCGGATAGTTGCGACCTCCACCAAACCAGTTTTCTTTCCGGCTCTCATGATTCCAGAGCCCTGTGATCAATGTCGGGTCGCTGCCATCTCTACTGGCTTTAAAAAGACCTCCAGGTTCACTCCCGATCCAGAGATGGTCAGTGCTGTGGCTTATGCTCCAGATAAGGCGCAGTGTTGCCGGAATTCCTGGCTTTACCTCGCTGTCAAGTGGATAGCGGGGAGCTGGAACTTCCTTCCAGTTCATTGCCCCATCTTGAGAAAAGTGCAGTTTGGGCCCCCAATGCTTGATCGAAAGTGCCGCCCAGAATCGATCGCAATCATCTTGGAGCTCTTGTGGAGGTAATGCGGCCCTGGCTCGTCCCGCAGCC
>CAJQNM010000663.1 GCA_905479665.1 uncultured Saprospiraceae bacterium | reverse complement strand
TCATTTGGAATATCATAGTTTACCACGTGACCTAACTTCTCAATGTCGATGCCACGAGAAGCGATGTCCGTGGCAACTAGCACCCGAATTTTCCCGTCTTTAAATTGCTGCAAAACTTTTTGCCGCTGGTTTTGCATTTTGTCACCATGGATGGCAGCCGCAGATATTTGCTTCTTCTTTAAGTCACGACTTATTCGATCAGCTCCGTGTTTGGTTCGAGAGAATAATAAGACCTGGTCGATCGATTTGTCTTTTCTCAACAGATGCAAGAGCAAATCTTTCTTGCTTCGCTTATTCGTGTAGTAAACATACTGCTCGACTGTTTCTGCAGCAGAAGATACAGGGTCAACTTCCACCCGCTTGGGCTGGTCTAAGATTTCACGTGACAATTGAACAATATTTTTCGGCATGGTTGCTGAGAAAAATAAAGATTGTCGCTTCCGAGGGATTATTTTAATTAATTTTCGGATGTCATTAATAAATCCCATATCCAGCATGCGATCTGCTTCATCCAGGACAAACATTTTTAGCTGGTCTAGCTGGATGTGCCTTTGATTAATTAGATCTAATAATCTGCCTGGAGTTGCGACAAGAATATGGATTCCTTTTTGCAATTGTCTGACCTGGGCACCTTGTTTGACGCCGCCGAAAATAACGGCATGTTTGATGCTCGTGTATTTGCTGTATTGCGCAATATTTTCGTCGATTTGGATCGCAAGCTCGCGCGTTGGGGTTACAATCAATGCTCGCAGTCGGGGTTTTTCTTGTTTTTTTAAGTCGATCTGATGGATGAGTTGGATAATTGGAATCGCAAAAGCAGCGGTCTTACCTGTGCCGGTTTGTGCCGTGGCCAATAGGTCGCTTCGGTCTAAAACCAACGGAATAGCTTGTGCTTGGATTGGTGTGGGTTCGTGATAATCCTTTTCTTCAAGTGCGTCCAAGATAGGATCAATCACTTTAAGGTCGCTGAATGTCATGCAACTGTTTTTGATGAGCGCAACAAATGAGTGGGGAAAACCGGTGAACCTCTTCTGGTGGGCTGGTGAAATAAAGCCGCAAAGGTACTATTTATTACCAATCTGGATGTAGCCGGGGATCGAAGCCCCACAGATAAGGCAATAGAAAGTAAACGATCAAAGTCAAAATACAGATGGAAATTAGGTTCATCCAGATGCCGGTCCTGACCATATCCGGAATACGTAAATAGCCTGATCCAAATACCACCGCATTTGGGGGCGTAGCTACCGGAAGCATGAAGGCACAAGAGGCGGCAACAGTTGCACTGACCAGCAGGGTATAAGGATGCACCTCAATGCTTTTTGCCATGGGTGCCAGGATGGGCAGCAACATCGCTGTGGTCGCGAGATTTGACGTGATTTCTGTAAGGAAATTGACGGATGCAATCAGGATAAAAATGAGTACGATAAGAGATACTCCTTGCAGTAGGGTCATCTGAGATCCAATCCACACGGCGAGTCCACTCTCGATAAATCCAGCAGCGAGAGCCATCCCTCCTCCAAATAGCAGGATGATGCCCCAGGGCAGCTTTACCGCTTCTTCCCACGTGATGATACGGCGGGTTCCGCCTTCTGCGGGCAAGACGAAAAGCAGGATTCCTGCGGCCATCGCGATGATGGTGTCATCAATGCTGGGAAAGATCTTTTCCAAAAGGAAAGAACGAGTAATCCAGCAGAGGGCAGTGAGGACAAACACGCATAGTACGATCCGTTCTTCTCGAGATGTTTTTCCAAGTTCTCTAAGCAATCGTTGTATTTCAGCTCGACCACCTGGAAAAGATTTTTGTTTAAAGGTAAAAGCCAAGGAGGTGAGGTAGTACCAACAGATCGCCAGTAGCAGCAGCGAAATCGGCAGTCCGAATTTGAACCATTGAGCAAAGGTGATGTCAATTTGATATAGCTCCTGAACGATGCCCGCAAGTACAAGATTGGGCGGTGTGCCGATCAGGGTGGCGATTCCACCGATAGAGGCGCTGTAGGCAATGGCGAGCATCAGGGCTTTGCCAAAAATCAGATTTTCGTTTTCCTCTGTTTTCGGATTATCATTGAGTTGCGCAATGATTGCCATACCAATAGGCAACATCATCACGGCAGTCGCTGTATTGGAGATCCACATGGATAAAAATGCGGTGGCAAGCATAAAACCGAGAATGATGAATTTCACGTCCGTGCCAATGGCGTTGATGATGTTGAGGGCAATGCGCCGGTGTAAATCCCACCGCTGTATTGCCATCGCGACAATAAATCCGCCGAGATAGAGAAACACAAATCGGTGGCCATACGCAGCTGTCGTACTCGGTAGGTCTAATCCCCCCAACAAGGGAAATAGTACGATGGGCAAGAGCGCTGTCACTGCTATCGGGATCGCCTCAGTTATCCACCAGATAGCGATCCAACAAGCGCAGGCAAGTACGGCTAAGCCTGCTTCCGGTAGCCCTTCGGGGTCAAAAAAATGCCAGACCAAAATAAATGCCAGCGGCCCCGCAAGAAGTGCTGCAACCTTTCGTTTTTCTGTCTTCCCTGCGGTCATGCACGGAAAATAGCGAAAGTATTGAGCAACCTCGGCCTCAATCTATATTTGTACCTTCCTTGCAAATCTTCCTGAGTTGAAATCGAAGCTTCCGGCGTATTTTTTTCTCATCCTGGTCCTTGGTGTGACCCTTCTTTTTTTTGGCTTAATCGTCGATTATATGATGGGTATTTTCTGGGCTATTACGTTGACCGTTCTTTTCCGGCGTGTGTATCAAAGACTATTGAAGCTGTGGAGTAAACGAACTAATTTGGCTTCGGCGGCCACCGTTTTTTTGGTCTTGCTCCTATTTATTATTCCGGCTTCTATTCTGGTAGCAGCCGTGATTTCTGAAGGCCAGGCGATCGTACTACTGGTGGAGGAGGGAGATGTCGATATTCAGGAACAAATTAGATCGCTAGCGGACAAAGTGCCGGCAAAACTGATCGAGTGGGGTCTTCCAGTGGAGCGGATTTTCGATACCGTTAGTAGCCAGCTCCAAAATCTTGCTCAAGGTTCAGGTCAGAGACTATTGAGATTTACTCAGGGAGTCTTAGGTTTTGGAGTGCAGTTGGTAGTGGCCTTGTATCTTCTGTTTTTCTTCTTACGAGATGGTATAGAAATCATGGAGGCAGCGCTGAAGGCGAGTCCACTTAAGGATCAGAAAGAACGTAAGCTGCTCAGGCGCTTTGACGCGGTTGTGCGTGCGACCATGAAAGGCAGCTTATTAATTGCGATTATCCAAGGTCTGCTTGGCGGCATCCTATTTACAGCTGTCGGTGTACAAGGCGCAGTCATTTTAGGTTCACTCATGGTCATCGCTTCCTTACTACCTGTTGGAGGTATTCTAATTTGGGGGCCGGTGGCAGCAGTATTATTTGCTCAGGGTGACATGACAAAAGGCATCATCGTTGTGGTGGTGGGCTCACTCATGATTGGGCTTATAGATAATTTACTTCGACCCCACCTGGTAGCAAGTGGAACCAAGATGCCAGACTATTTGATCTTAATTTCAACCCTGGGAGGTCTCTCTTGGTTTGGCCTTTCAGGTTTGGTCATTGGCCCTATCATTGCCGCCTTCTTCATTACCTCTTGGGAAATGATGAGTGAAGAGTACTCTTCCGAACAAGGCGGATCCGATATGATCTAACTGAGGATCAACGTATGTTCAATGGGCGTATATCCAGTGAGGTAAAGATTGGAACCTTCGAGTCTCGGTTTAGCTCCTCGCAGTTCTGTCCAGGTATGTTTATGCATTCCATTTTTGATCGTCAGTGAGCTTGACCCCACGGAGTAGGTCGCTTCTTCGCCGGTCAGGAAATGCACGCCCGATTCCGTATCATGCATGACATCGCCCGAGAAGCTTCCTCCGGACCGGAGACTTATTTCCAAGGCAAACGGCACATGATCTGTACCCTTGGCCGTAATCTCCAATTTTATGATTTTCCCCTCCTGGGTCATGCGGACAGTCGCATGGTAATGCTGCACCTCGCTTTCTGGTCTATTTTCACGTGGCATCTCCTCCCAAATGCCAGTATCCGGAAGATCAGCGACAGGGTAGGGTTGCCAATAAGGCCCTTCCAGTTTTTGCTCCATCGACCAACTTCCATTTTCATTGATCAGCGTGTCCCCCTCAAACTGACCTTTGCCAAAAAAGGCACTGGCAAATCGGATACCCTGTACGACTATATCTCCCTTCGTCATCGTGAAAAAGAGATGATTTTTTGCCAACATGGTAGCGTCCATTGCACCTTCACGAATTCGCACGAGGTCCGATACAGCAAAATGTTTGTGATAAGAAGAGGGCATCGCGGTCACGGTAGGCAAGTCTTCGGCTAGATGTGGTAGGACCAGCAACTGCGGGTAGTCACTCGCGAGCTGCGCTGGAGTAAGGATGCTCCGGATGAAATTTACCGTAGCTCCGTAGGCTCCATTTTTATCATGATGAGCCATATAGAGGTAGGGAAAGTGACAGCGTCCAGGCATTGCTTTTACGTACTGGTCTTGTCGACGTGAAGCTTCAGTGACGATTTCCCCATTCGGATGGAAATAATAAAGTGACATATCAAGATTTCGGCGCACTGCATCATAAAGATCTTCTCGCTCTAATATTCGCGCGATCGTGATGAGGGCCATATTTGTCAATGGTGAATACACTGAGGTGCTTCGCTCGGTATACTGACCATCGGCATCGATATCTATTTTTTCGAAGAGCCATTCGTCGACTCGATCCACATATTTCTGGTTGGGAAAGAGTTCATGCATCTGTGCAAGTGCCATGCTCACGATCCAGCGATGATTTGGCGTATGTATGCCACCGATCGTCATCGCATCTCCCGCTTTGAGCATAAATTCCTTGAGCTTGCTGACGGCACTGGAATTGGGAGCCGCTGGCTGCAAAAGATGGTAGGCCAGTGAGAGCCTCTCTATCACAAAACCTAAATCGGGCGTGGAGTGGAAATTTGTCGAATAGAGATCTACCGTGCCATCTTCATGCTGTGTACGCAAGAGGTACTCGATGGCCAACTCGATTCCGGCCAGCACTTCCGCATTCTTATAGTGCATGGAATCGGAGGAAACGTAAGC
>CAJQNM010000662.1 GCA_905479665.1 uncultured Saprospiraceae bacterium | reverse complement strand
CTTTCCTCATTTCCTCATTTCCTCGTGCGAAGCATATTTCCTCATTTCCTCGTGCGAAGCACATTTCCTCATTTCCTCGTGCGAAGCACCTTTCCTCCTTTCCTTCCCATTTCCTCGTGCGAAGCACATTTCCTCATTTCCTCCTTTCCTCGTGCGAAGCACCTTTCCTCCCATTCCTCTTTCTGCCCCATTATTCCTATTTTTAGTTGGTACCTAAATACTACTAAAGATGAACCAACCTTCTCATCTCGTTGCAATTTTTGGAGGAGCCGTTTCGGGCTCCGAGGCAGCCCATCAACTCAGTGCCCGAGGCATACCCAGCATTGTATTTGATCAAAACCCATTGCCGTACGGCAAGATTGAAGATGGCCTCCCCAAGTGGCACTCGCGTCTTCGCGATAAAGAAATCAGAAGGATCGGAGAGAAACTTAGTCATCCATTAGTCACGTTTGTGCCACAAGTAAAACTGGGCAAAGACATTTCTTTTGAAGAGCTGGTTAATCTAGGATTTAGTGCGGTATTACTCGCTACCGGAGCATGGCATGATCGTCCACTCGCTATTGATGGTATTGCTCCGTACCTGGGCAAGGGCCTTATTTACCAGAACCCCTTCATCTACTGGTATAACCACAAGCATGAGCCGGGATTCGCGGGAATAAATGACTACGCTATCGAAGATGGTGCTGCAATCATAGGAGGTGGTCTGGCATCGCTTGATGTGGCCAAGGTGATTATGTTTGAGCTGGTGGAAAAAGCCCTTCGCGAACGCGGGCACGACTTCAATATGTTTAAGCTGGATCGGAGTATCTCCAAAGTGCTGGATTCACTGGGACTGACCCTGGAGGATTTAGGTATCGAGGGTTGTACCTTGTACTATCGACGCCGGGTGAAAGACATGCCCCTGTCTCCGCTCCGTGCCACAACCCCCGAAGAGAAACTAAAAGCCGAAGCCACTCGTGAAAAAATACTCAACAACTACCAATCGAAATATCTTTTTAATATGGCCCCTAACCATATGCCGGTCGAAAAAATAGTAGAAGATGATCGCTTGGTCGGCCTGGTCATGCAAGAAACCCAAATCGTAGATGGACGAGTTAAGCCCATCGAAGGCTCAGAAAAAAAGGTACGATTTCCCTATGTGGTTTCTAGTATCGGGAGTATACCTGAGTTGATTCCGGGTATCCCTGCACAAGGTCAGACCTATCAGATCGAAGACGAAGTATTTTGCCGCATCAAGGGAATCGATCATGTGTTTGCCCTGGGCAATGCCGTCACTGGTCGAGGCAATATTAAGGAGTCCATGGTCCATGGTCGCGAAATTACCCAGAACATCTCGGAAGGGTTTCTAGCCGATGCCGGCAAGGAAGAAAATGAGCAAAAACGACAGGAAATTCAAGAGCGGATCAGCAAGTCGATCAGTACCATTGCTGAAGATATACGCAGCAATCCCGTGCAGAGCAGTGACTACCTAGCGATCCAAGAGAAGATTAAATCCTTTCGGGCGATGAGTGGATATCATGGCGACTTTGCGCGTTGGGCAGAGGAAAAACGCCCTGTGAGATTAGAAGATTTGGTGGATGGGCATTGAGCACTTGCCCTAGATCCACGCGTTACATCTGAGTGTCATAAATAACTGGAAATTGAGCCGGGATTTCTTCGGCTGATTCTCCCAGGTTTTGACGCAAATCAATTTCGATTCCTCTGGCTATGGTGGAGATAGGCACATCATTGGCCGAACCTTCAAATGGGTTTTCACCAGTCCGCCCTATCCGTTCCATGGTATGAAACACCCAGGCGACTAGGACATAAAACGGTATGGAAAACCAAACGAAATAAGGAGCAATGAGCGGATGGGCCTCCTGTAATTCCTGTCCAAATTCAGCGAATTGGGGTATGATCCCCAACGGTAGTAAGAGGACAAATATCCACATAAAGAAGTGATTTAACGTCGCGAAATGTCGTGGATATGGAAAATTCTTAATGCGTTCAGATTTTCCCTGTAGGGAAAAGAGTTCTTGCAAAATGCCCTCGAGTTCCAAAAAAGAAAACTCCCATATGATCCCCTTCTCCTTGAGCCTTCTGAGGTGATGTGATTGCAAATAGAGCAGCGCGGTTTGCTTGTTATTTTTAGATAGGACGTACTCCAGGTCTTCTGCTGAGAGATAATCGCTCGCGTCCTGCTCAAACGTCGAGAGGGTTTCAGGCGGCTGAACGATTTTCTGCCATTCGCGGTTGCTTCTTTCCTGATGTACAGTCTCCCATGGTTTAGGTGTACGCATGGCATGACGCAGTGCGGTCATCCATGCTATATGCCGATAGGTTATCGTTTTTATCTCATGCGTCAGTTCTGGAGCCGCTGTATCGGTCTGAGCGTACTCGTTCGTAATCATATCCTGAAGATACATCCCCAGCGTCCTTGATGTGTTTACGATTCCTCCCCATATTTTGCGTGCTTCCCAGATGCGTCCGTAGGCCGAATTGTTTTGAAATCCGATCACAAATGCCACTGCGGTTCCAATTAATGCAAGTGGTGTCCATGGTATTTTGAGCCAAGTCAGTCCCAGCAGGTGGTACAGTCCGATAAAGACCAGCGCAATGCCGATAAATAGATAGGTTTCAAACCTGGTCCATTTCATCATATCCTTGGCGCTGAACGTTTTCTTGGTGTACATATATATCCGTTTTAATCAGTTCTATTATGCCAAGATAGACACTTGACCGCATGTATAGTTTTTTCCTGCCACGAGAAGCCACAAAAGTCGACCTACTGGAAGACTGGAATACTTGGCTTGGATCATCTATGAAATAGCAGAACAGTACAGGACAGTACAGGACAGTGCAGGATGATGATCTGCCAGCCTCGATCTATTTTAGTAGTACCCGCTTGTGTACTTGAATCCGTAGGTAGTTAAGTTATCACTCACTTATTAAAACAGGATTATGCACAGCAGAAATTATGGGATTTCCAAACACTTCATTTTTATTTTTCTCTCACTCCTAGTTACCGCCGTTCAGGCTCAAGATGAGACCGTTACTGGCATCGTTACTTCAAATAGCGATTCAGAAAGTCTGATTGGGGTCAATGTATTTGTAAAGGGCACCAATCAAGGTACCGTTACTGATTTTGATGGGAGCTACTCAATTGTCGCAGATGCGAATAGCACTCTGGTATTTTCATTTATTGGTTTCACGACGCAAGAAGTTCCGCTCAATGGCCAGCGTGTGGTGAATGTCACATTGCTTGAAGATGCTGAAACGCTCAATGAGATTGTGGTGGTCGGGTATGGAACACAGATCAGAAGACAGGTGACTGGATCGGTCCAGACCATCGAAGCTGAAGAACTGTCAGATATACCGGTCTCCCAAGTCACACAGAAAATGCAGGGGAGGCTAGCCGGTGTCCAAATTAATCAGACCACAGGCAAACCTGGCCAAGGAATGTCGGTCCGAATTCGGGGGCAGCTATCGGTCTCCGGGGGCAGCGATCCGTTATATGTGGTGGATGGTTTTCCAATATCTGGTGGCATCAATGATATAAATCCAGATGAGATCGAAGACATCACTGTCCTTAAGGATGCCGCCTCTACGTCCCTATACGGCTCCAGAGCGGCAAACGGTGTTGTGCTCATAACCACTAAAAATGGAAAGCCTGGTGAAACCAGCGTGAGTCTCAATGTGGCGACCAGCTTGCAAAACGTTCCCGATAGGGGCCGAATCCAAATGATGGATGCAGTGGAGTTTGCACAGTTTAAAAAAGAGTACTACGAAGATCAGGGTGATCCTGTTCCGGATATTTTTCAGAACCCGTCGCAGTACGAAGGCAAGACGAATGATTGGTATGACGCCATGCTTCAAAATGCCCCAATGACAAATTACAATCTTACGATTACTTCCAACAAGGAGAGACTGCGCTCATCGGTTGTTATGGGATTTTTCGATCAAGAAGGCGTGGTTCTAAACTCGGACTATAAACGATTTTCTCTTCGGGCAAATTTTGACTATGATGTATCTGATCGGGTCCGAGTCGGGCTAAACATAGCTCCAAGTTACATTGTGGACAATGTGCCGAGAACGGACGGCTCAAGAGGAACAGGCATTCTTTTTAATGCATTGCATACCTGGCCCATTATGCCAATCTACAATCCTGATGGTTCCCGAACTACCTTCAATCGGTTTCCAGCCAATACGGGAAACATTTTTTCCTATGCCAACTGGCTGACCTCTGCCGAACAAATTCAAAATGAAACCAAGGATCTTAATGTCCTTTCCAATGCCTTTATTGAATATCGACCGATCGATGGCCTGACGATAAAATCAAGCCTAAATGCCGAATCCTATAATAGTGAGTATAAATTCTTCAGTCCTACTACGGCGACTTTTCGCATCAATCGCCCGATACCCACAAACAACGAAGCCATTTGGGACGATTTTACAACGTTTTCATGGCTGAATGAAAACACTGCAACCTACGATCGAAGCTTCGGTCAGCATAATTTCACCCTTCTTGGCGGTTTTACCTACCAGAGATATCGTCAGGATCGCAGTCGAGTTGCAGCCAGTGATTTTTCCGACGATCGTTTACCAAACGTCCAGGGCGCGGCCAATATCAACAGAAATGGCACTTTTAACCGCGTGCAGGAGTGGAGTTTAGTTTCTTATCTGTCTCGGCTTACCTACAACTATCAAGGTAAATATCTCTTGACGGCAGCCATCCGTACAGACGGCTCTTCACGATTCGGTTCGGACAATCGATGGGGTACCTTCCCATCGGTATCGGCAGGTTGGATTGCATCAGACGAACCCTTTCTGGAAAATTCGGAGCACATATCGCTGCTTAAGCTGAGAGCAAGTTATGGTGTGACGGGTAATAATAATATTGGAAACTATACCCAATATGCACTTATTAATAATACCGTGAATGCGGTATTTGGCGATGCTTTTGCACCTGGGTCCGCTGTAAATTCCCTCTCAAATTCCAACTTGGGATGGGAGACCACCAAGCAATTTGATATGGGATTGGATCTCACCCTCTTTGACAATCGTGTATCATTTGTATATGATTACTACACAAAGACGACGACTAATCTTTTGTATAATGTACAGGTAGCCAGAGAATCTGGTTTCGCTAACTTCACTGATAATATTGGCGAAATACGATTCTGGGGTCATGAATTTTCTGTAAACACCATAAATACAACGGGAAAATTAAAATGGACCACTACTGCAAATATTTCCTTCAATCGCAACATTGTGGAATCACTCGCCGAAGGAATCGACAGGGTTTACGGACCTGGTGGCTGGCACATTACCCAAGTGGGTAAACCTTTTGGGCAGTTTTATGGCTTCCTCTCCGATGGAAATTACCTCAATCAGGCAGACTTGGATAGCTCTCCTCAAGTACCTGGCAGATCGACCGTAGGCAGCATAAAACTGCTTGACGTAAACGGCGACGGAATCATAACCCGCGGAGGTGACTTTGATGATCGAGCCATTACAGGAAGTCCTTTCCCGGATTTTACCTACGGAATTACCAACACCATTCGATATGAGAATTGGGATCTTGCAGTGGTTGGAACCGGATCTCACGGAAACCAGCTCTTGGTGCGACACTTATTCAGTACGACCAATCTAGATGGGGTTTTTAATTTACTGAAAGATGTAGCAGACCGATTCAGATCTGTGGAGAATCCGGGAGCAGGATTTTATGGAACGACTGTCGGTGGCGGAAACGTAACAGGTATTGAGCGAGAT
>CAJQNM010000661.1 GCA_905479665.1 uncultured Saprospiraceae bacterium | reverse complement strand
TCTGGATATCAGTTCACGCGCATCAAATGTGGTTATGGATAACTGAAAAGACATTCCATCCTCAACTGTAAATTGCGAAGCCTCCGTGATGAACAGATCGTGAAGTCCTGCTCGACGCTCGGGCACAAGTATTGTTTCGCCCAAATCATTGAGCAAAATTATTTCGCGTACACCAACGCTTTGCAGGCTTTGTCCGGTAAAATCAAATACACGGTTTAGTTCAACCCGTAAGTAAGTGCTTTCTCCCACCTTCATATTTGCAGTAATCACAATACCATCTTGGACATTGAGCGGTGTTTCGATACCGATCTCATCGAGGCAACCCACCACGAGTGCAAGCAGCACCAATGAGGTATATTTCAGCCAGCTAAAAAAACTTCCTTGACCGATCATAGGATTTCAAAATTTAGGGTCAATGAAGGGATGGCGCTACCGATCACTGCAAGCTTGTTAGCCTGCGCCTGGCGAAATGCCGCCTGCGTAAAAAATACGCTGTAGGCATTGCGTCGGGCATACGCATTGTAGACAGAGATGGTCCAACTGGTCTGTAGCCTCTTGTCCTTTTTATACCCTTTGCCAAGCGTATAGGCTAAATCCAATCGGTGATAATCCGGAATCCGAAATTGATTGCGCTGTGAATAAATGGGCACGACCAGTCCATTTTCGGTGATGTAATTTCCGAGTGGTGGGGTCGTAGGCCGACCAGTGGAATAACTAAAATTAATCGTGAAGGTGTTGCGACGATTGGGCTGAATATTGAGAATCAGCGAGACGTCGTGCGTCTTGTCAAAATTACTAGGATACCATTCATCATTATTGATGCCTTGCACGAGACGCTCCGATCGTGAAAAGGTATAGCTAAGCCACCCATTTAGTGGGCCATCTTTTTTCTTGACACTCAGTTCGACCCCGGCAGCCCGACCTTCGCCCGGGAGCAATTCTGTCTCTAGATGATCATTGACAATCAAATCGGCAAAATCTTTAAAATCGAAGAGCTCATCCACTTTCCGCCCATAGACTTCTAGTGAAGTCTCCCATAAATTATCATCAAAATTCCGAAATACTCCTACAGATACATTGTGAGATCGCTGGGGAGCAATATAGTTTGTACTCAGCTGCCACTGGCTACTCGGTGTGGGCGAATCAGAATTAAATATCTGATTAATATACTGCACTGTTCGGCTGTACCCCAATTTTACCGAGGTCGAACCTGGCAATTGGTAGCGCATGGAGATCCTCGGTTCCAATCCACTGTAATCAGCGATCTTACCGCTTCCGACGTCAGTACTCCCTGTGATCTCACTAAATTCGGGACGATCGGGGTTTGCGTACTGCCATACTTTTGCCGGCCCCATAAACTGGTACACACTAAACCTTAATCCGCCCGATACCGTAAGTCGTGATCCTATATTTAATTCGGCATTGGCAAAAGCTGCTCCTTCAAAAGCTTTTTCATTTTGCAAGGTGCGACTGACGACTTCAGATTGATCGCCACTCGGCGATTGGTTGCCTGGCAAAATATCATACAATATTCCAGACACTCCCAAATCTGCTTTGAGACTTGTCGATGGTGAGTAAGTAAATTGTTCCTTAAATTTTACGTAATTAATTTCATTGTTAACCAATGAGGCATCGATGCCCTGCAAATCTGCTTGAGCCGATTTATAGCTACTGGCCACAACTGATAATTTATTGTACGCTTTTTCGGTAAATATTGCCTTGTAAATAAATTGCCCCATACTCGTGCTGTAGTCAAACCCAAATTCTTCATTGTAGATAAATTCATCTTGCGAATTATATCCAGAAAAAATGAAGGTATTTTTGGCGTTAGGCCGTATAGTAATCCGGCCATTGAGATCGTAGAAAAATGCTGAACTCCGACTCACTTCCAATACGTTGACCCGACTGAGAAGCCAGTCAGAATAGGTAGAGCGACCGCCAAAAATAATCGAGACTTTGTCCTTGACAATGGGTCCTTCTACACTAAGTCTGCCCGAGACTGGACCAACACCTCCCTTCATTCTCCAACGCTCAAAATCACCGTTGCGCATTTCAACATCCATCGCTGAGGCTAGGCGCCCTCCATAACTCGAAGGAATGTTGCCTTTATACAAATTGACACTGCTAATTAAATCGGTATTAAATGTGCTGAAAAACCCTAGGGCATGGGAAGAGTTAAAAAATATGCCTTCGTCTTGTAAAATTAGATTTTGATCCACATCACCTCCACGCACATTAAAACCTGTTGCTCCTTCGCCGATTGTGCTCACTCCAGGATGCAGAATGAGGTTTTTAATCACATCAGCCTCTCCAAAGAGAGCTGGTATTTTTTTGATATTCTTCATATCTATCGTGGAGACACCAACCTGCACATTCCGTACGCTGGCATCAGCACCCCGAGCCCTTACCGTGACTTCGTCGAGGTAGATTGCACCTTTTTCCATCTGCAGTGCGACCTCTCCATCGCTGTACGATTTTACCGTCTCGATCAGATCTTCAAACCCGACATACTTGACGACCATTTCATGTGTCCCGACGGGAAGATTGAATTCAAACACTCCATCTACGTCCGTTATCGTTCCTGTGCCCAATTCAGTAAACTGCACATTGGCCCCAATGATGGGTTCCTGTGTTTCTGCATCAGTGATGGTCACTCTGATGGAGGTTTCTCCTGAAGGGTCCAAATTCTTAATGTCCCCGATAATTATTTCTCGTGAAACCTGCTCTTCACTTTCTGTACTTACTTCATTGCTCGCCTCCTCGAGAACTTTGTAATAGTTTGCTGTATAGACTTCGGTGAGCACAGTGGCTGGTAGAATCACGATGCCACTTGCCCGATATGGAGTGAAATCCAGAAATGTGCGACGCAAGGCGTCTACTAGCATTCGAGCGACTGGTACCTGCGCATATTCTGCAGATTCCAAATCGAGATCTGGAAGGTCACTGGCTTTGAAAAAGAGCTTAACTCCGGATAGATCATTGATCCCCTCAAGCCGATCGGTCAGTTTTTCTGCAGAAAACTGTGCACTGACCAGGACACTATCGAGGACTTGCGCAGCAAGTTTAGTCGATAGACTGCAAACAACTACAAAAATGCAGATTTGCAGGAATTTCGTAATTCTCATACTATAGAAACATATTTACCTCGGTATACGGAAAATCGAATGCTTTAGCCACAGCTTCGTACACGACCTGCCCCTGAACAATGTTTAAACCTTTTCGTAAATCAAGGCGATCACTGCAGGCTTTCACCCACCCTTTGTCTGCGAGCTCCAGTGCATATGGGAGCGTAGCATTGGTGAGTGCCAGGGTCGAGGTATAGGGCACGGCACCAGGCATATTAGCAACGCAGTAGTGCACCACATCGTCCACTACGAAGATGGGATTTTCGTGAGTGGTTGGTTTGCATGTCTCGATGCATCCTCCCTGATCCACGGCCACATCGACGACGACTGTTCCCACTTTCATCTCCTTGAGCATGTCACGCGTGATGAGGTTGGGAGCTTTTGCACCCGGTATAAGCACTGCACCTACAATCAGGTCATGCGTTTTTATTAAACTGCGAACATTGTATTCATTCGAATATTGAGTGACAACATTGGGCGGCATCACATCTGCTAGGTAACGAAGTCGAGGTAAGTTGATGTCGAGGATGGTCACCTGAGCTCCCAATCCCGCTGCCATCTTGGCGGCTTGGGTACCCACTACTCCTCCACCCAGCACAAGTACCTTACCAGGCTGCACGCCTGGCACTCCACCCAAGAGGACACCTCGGCCTCCCATGGGTTTTTCCAGATATTTTGCGCCCTGCTGAATGGCCATTCGTCCTGCTACCTCTGACATCGGAATGAGCAAGGGAAGTGTGCGATCGGCGAGCTCCACGGTTTCGTAGGCGAGACAAATAGCCTTGCTCTTGATCATCGCCTCTGTAAGGGGTCGGTGTGATGCAAAGTGAAAATAGGTAAAGAGCAATTGATCTTCTTGCACTAGATCATATTCTTGCTCGATCGGCTCTTTGACCTTCATGATCATCTCGGCGATGTCATAAACGGCCGGCAGATCAGGAAGCATGTGTGCACCTGCCTGAGTATAATTTTCGTCGTAAAATCCAGATCCTTCACCAGCGGAAGTCTGCACATAGACCGCGTGACCACGCTTGGTCAACTCGTGCACGCCAGCCGGGGTCAGTGCGACTCGATTTTCACTGGTCTTGATCTCTTTCGGCACACCAACTATCATAGAGCTATTTCCTTTGGTTGAGAGGCGGGGCAAAGATAGGTTTTCCTACTTTTGAGCAAAATCTAAAGATCCAAGTCTTATGCAGTTGCACAATTTTAATGCCGGCCCATCTATCTTACCCAAGTCCGTATTTGAAGAAACCGCCCGAGGTGTCTTAGATCTCAATGGCACAGGACTTTCTGTCCTTGAGATTTCCCATAGAAGTAAAGAGTTTAAAGAAATATACGCCCAGGCGAAGTCGCTGGTGCGCGAGTTGCTGGGGCTCGACGATCGGTTTGCAGTCCTTTTCCTCACGGGTGGGGCTAGCTCCCAATTTTATATGTCTGCCCTAAACCTGCTGCCCGATGACGGCACAGCAGCCTACCTCGACTCGGGTTCATGGTCTGCCAAGGCTGTGAAGGAGGCTGGGCGCTATGGCACCGTCGACGTGGTGGCTAGCTCAAAGGAAGATGGGTATAAGCACATCCCTAAAGGATATGCCATTCCAGAATCTTGCGCATATCTTCATGTGACTAGCAACAACACTATTTTCGGAACTCAACTTCACGACTTTCCGGAAGTCTCTGTCCCTCTTGTGGCCGACATGTCATCAGACATTATGTGCCGCCCGATCGACGTAGACAAATTTGGCCTGATCTACGCTGGTGCGCAAAAGAACTTAGGGCCTGCCGGCACTACGCTAGTCATCGTCCGGAAGGATCTGCTGGGCAAAGTAAGTCGGGACATTCCGACCATGCTCGACTATCAGACACACATCGACAAAGATTCGGCTTTCAACACGCCACCCGTTTTCCCCATCTATGCCACCATGGTTAACCTCAAGTGGCTGAAGGAAAATGGGGGTCTCGAGGCAGCCTACACGCGCAACAAAGCAAAAGCCGAGGTGCTTTATAACGAAATCGACCGCAACACGCTTTTCGAAGGAGTGACCGCGACGGAAGACCGCTCGATCATGAATGTAACATTCGTACTCAAAAACGAGGAGCGCTCTGCAGCCTTTGTACAGCAGTGTGAGGAAGCAGGATGTGTCGGAATAAAAGGCCACCGTTCGGTCGGTGGTTTTCGTGCGTCGATCTACAATGCTATGCCACTGGCAAGTGTAGAAGCTTTGGTCGCTCAAATGCAGGCTTTTGAATCAACACACGGATAAGCTTGGATACGATGTAGATCACATTGCAGTGGCAGTGCATGATCTCGAAGCAGTGAGCAATCAATATGTTGAGATACTTGGTGCCAAGATATTGCACGATGAGATTGTAGCATCACAGGGCGTAAAAGTGCGTTTTCTTCAATGCGGTGATAGCACGTACGAACTGCTGCAACCACTTTCCGAAAGCTCGCCGGTGTTTCGATTTCTCGAATCAAGAGGCGAAGGACTGCACCATATTGCCTTTCGAGTCGATGACATCCAGTTTGAATACGATCGATTGAAAGCCCAAGGGCTACAACTGCTTCAGGATGCCCCCATCCGGGGTGCTCGCAACAAACTGATCTTTTTCGTCCATCCACGAGACATGGGAGGCATGCTCACGGAGCTTTGCCAGCCCACGAGCTAATGGAGGAGCTTGCTGGATATCAATATGTGCTCATTATTGGAGCCGGTATTTTGGCCGGGGCCATAAATACACTTGCCGGCAACGGCTCTGCGATCACCTTGGCCATTTTTACCGAGATGCTAGGCCTGCCCGGCAACGTAGCCAATGGAACAAATCGGATCGGCGCTCTTTTTCAGTGTACCGCAGGTTCTTACGTATTTTTTAAGAATGGCATGCTGAATTTATCACGGGCAAAATTAAACCTTGCCCTCACCTGCATCGGTGCACTCTTTGGGGTCGGTGTAGCCGTCTGGATCAGCAACGAACAATTTATGGTGATCTACAAATACTTGATGCTGGGTGTCTTTGCCATTTTATTGATTCGTCCCAAACGCTGGCTGGCAGAGACAGATGAGAAAGCGAGCATCTCCCCATGGCTAGCCGTGCCCTTGTTTTTGGGTCTGGGCTTTTATGGCGGCTTTATTCAAATGGGTATGGGCATATTCTATCTGGCTGCGATGGTTCTTATCTCGCGCTACAGCATCATTGAGGGCAATGCGCTAAAGACGTTTGTAGTCGGCCTGTATACGACTTTCGTGCTGGCCATCTTTCATTGGAAAGGACTAGTAGACTGGGATCTGGGTTTGATCATGGCAGTTGGACAATCTATTGGCGGTTATTATACGGCCTCTTTCGCCAGCAAATATCCCAAAGCAGGCAGCGTGGCCTACGTGGTCCTCCTGATCATTGTGGTCATTGCATTGTACAGCTTATTTTTCCGTTCCTAGGAGGTTGTTGAATTACTGGCTCGATTTGGCTCGCTAGCTTATTTTGGTTGCAGACGAGCCAAAAAACGCAGAAATAGCCGAGCTATATCGAGTATTTTTGGTGAAGTATGCGGGCAAAAGAAGCCGCGAACGAATCAGAGTTAGTAATTCAACAGCCTCCTAGGCAAGAGGATCCAGTACAATGTCGGTGAGGCCAATTGAGTTGCTTGCGGGATTTCACGTCAAAGCCTGGACAGAGTTTGACGCAGTCATCGAGCTGTGCGATATACCCTATGGGTAGAGGTAGCTTCAGATTCATTCTGCATTGGAGTCTCATATTCAAACATTTGTCCATGCTCTTAGAAAATAAATCAGCCGGGTCTTTGATCACCCAGTCGAGTGCGGTCTCAATGCTGCACTGATATTCAAGCAGCTATCTAATCTTGGAATAACCACCGCAGTTTAAAACTGCGGCTATCTGGAACCAATGGGACGCTTCAGCAACTTTGCCCTAATGCCCTAATGCCCTAATCACCTAATCACCTAATGCCCTAATCACCTAATCACCTAATGCCCTAATCACCTAATCACCCAATCACCCAATCACGGTTGCTTGCGAATAAAACATCCATATTTAAGTCGTCTGCAACTAGCTGCTGCACATATTTATTTTGCTTGAGGCCGTATGTTGTCAACATTGTGAGTAGGATTGTTTTCTTGGTGCGGCTAGTCTGACGAAATGATGAGATCTTGTGCCGCAAATTCTCGGCGTATT
>CAJQNM010000660.1 GCA_905479665.1 uncultured Saprospiraceae bacterium | reverse complement strand
CCCGACGAAAAGATTGCTTCGGCTATTTGATAGTCTCGTTCTAGCTCATCAAGGTCCACAATTTCTGCAGAGTTTTCTCTCATAGCCGTGGCAGATTTTGCAATCTGCTCCTTAAGTTTTTCCAGCTCTGCGAGGTAAGACTCTACAGACAATGACTCTTCTATCAGGCGCGTCAGAATGAGTGAATGCTGCGGATCCATTAGTTGGATAACCGCCATCAGACGCATGCATTTCAAGCTTGATTGGTTGCCAGCAAGACCCTCAAGTAACTCTAAGTATTGATCTACCTTTACTTGTGCAACCTTTCTGGCTGGGTATCCCTCCCCTGAAACGGCCTTTAGCTCTGTTAATTCTGTATTTGCTTCTTGTAGGGCCGGTAGCAATTTAACAATCTGAGGATGGCTTGCTAACTTAAGAATAGCTGCGGCCTGCTCACTCGAAACGCCTAACAGTTCGCTCAGTTTGTCGCGAGCCGACATCGATTTTGCCAGAGCCAATTCAGCTGAAATAGACAATGATCGAAGGGACTCAAAATTTACGGTTCTTATGTCTAACTGACCTTCAGTTAGTACGTCCCCCCTTGATTTGAAATCAAGGACTCGCATCTGTGCTAATTTCAGCCTCTTCTTGGCCGCTGTAAGCTGTTGGCGTACTCCTTGGTCTTGACGTTCTATTTCATTGGCTCTTAGTTCATTTAATATTTCTATAAACGTATCATGAAAAATCTGTGATCGTCTTTCTAATTTTTCAGCATTCGCGCCTTTTAAAGTAAACTGGACTGCAGGTGTTTGTTGAATAAGCCTGATGCTTGGCTTACTAAATGCACCGTGAGCAACACCAGTTTTCTCTGCAGCCTTATTCAACACCGCTGAACTCAAAGCAATCTCCCTATAGGTATGCTTCGGGCTTAACGAAATATTTCCATAAGCATTGCTGGTTGTGGTTCGCGCTTCTCCAATATTATCCAGATTCACAGTTGACGATCGTTCAGTGCCAGGGAGCAATAAAACCCAACTGGCTTGATAGGTTGCTGGCTTTAAGACGACGATTGTCACTGTAGTAATACCAATCAACCCACTAACTATTACCAACGTCCGCCAACGTGCAAGCAATGCACTGATCAAACATTTCTGAATAGTTTCAAAATTCACGATTTATTTCCAATTCAGGCGTTCAGCTTACAACAGCCTGCCGAGTAATATGGGGCTGATCAGTTCACCCAAGCCTCGAGCTATATCTCTGAAATTTGTAAACTTTGAGTCGTAACAAGCAATGGCATCGTTCGGCATAACATAGGGGTTTACATTGGGGTTCGAGGACTCCATCAATAAGTCATCAATACTCCGCTGTATCACGAGTTGTTTACTCGATCCATAATTTCGAGTGACCAAAATTACACTTCTTGAAGCGTTTGCCATTTGAGTACCGCCCACACAATTTGCAGATGTAGCTACGTCAATCATGCTGACTCCATAGGGAACACGACTCGAATCATTCCCGACTGCAGATTGTGCGTTGCTTAAAGCTGGAGCCGTCAAATTAGACATAAACACCCTCATTCCTGGGGGAGTAACCGAACTTGGTCGAATCAAATCGAACTGCTCGTACCCAAGACTCGCTACATAGACTTCATCTTGGTTCTGCAAATCGGGTACTTCTGGGTTTTCATAGCCCGTAAAAATGCCAGACAGGTCAAATTGGTAAACCAAACCGGACCGTTTCAAATAGACACGCCTCAAATCTGCATCAGGTCTGATGCCCCCGACGGCGCGCAGCGCACTCAGTAGATTTCGAGACCTTGTATAGCTGCCGGTATTCTGGCGAATCTCATCTTGCCGATCTTGTTTTGATTTTGCGTTTAGAACCTTTTGTCCAGGATTGAAAACAGAGCCTCTGATAGCAACTGAAACCGGTGCATCTTCAGCGATGCTCAGCTGAAGGTGAGTAACGCCCTCTTTAAACCATCCTTTCACCTTCAGCGCTTGCTCTAGACTTACTTTGGCAGACTCAACAGTCATGCTTGCGACATGCAGAGAACCAACAAAAGGCAATTCAATGTTTCCTTGAGCTGTTATTTGGTAAAGGCCACCGAGTTCTTCAAAAGGGATGCTGTGCAGGCGCACTAGATCGCCGTTTTGCAAGCCAGCAGTCTCAGGCAAATAAAGTTTTGGAGATACGATCGGGTTCACCCACCACGAAACATCCAAAGTCGATGCATCTGCCAAATCATTTACGGAAAGGTTGGATGAGCTATTTTCAACTAGTCGCTGAAAGAGGCCATCTTGATCCTGTCCAAGATTGTCTAATTGCCCAGGGACTACGTGGCAGGCTGGTAGAAATAATGCAAGCAAGCAAGTTACTGTTAGTTTCATTTTCCCTTATTGATTCAATTATCATAATTATCATTATAAGCGCTATCCTTGATAAAAACACAATTCATGTATCATAAATATCATTAAATAAATTAAATTCATAAAAACAATGAATTAGATAACAATATTCTTCGTTTTGATGGTTTTATTTAGTAGGGCTGTCAAAATTAGCCACCTTTAAATGATATATATGATATGTTTTATCCGTAAATATGAAACATATGATACATGGCATGAAAGACTACTCCCTGACGCGACAGACCGTTAGCCTCCACCAACTTCTGCGTCCCTTTGACTCAGTTATTAATTTGTTTGGGTTGGCACTCGAAAACAAAACTCTACGAAGCACTGCTCAGTTCCTTGGTGCACATAGCCAGAATTCGAGCCAAAAAGTGATCGCCTTTATTAACGCTGATTGTGTAAACAAGCTCAGCTCTAGCGATAATTACCGAAAAGCACTAGATGCCTTTGATCATCTGTATGCAGACGGCGTCGGAATGCGCATCGCGGCCAGGCTGCAAGGCCAAGCATTTATTGACAACGTCAATGGCACAGACCTTTTTCCTCTGCTGGCGAGCGAATTAGAGCAAAGTGGACACCGGATTTTTCTTCTTGGCGGCAAACCAGGAGTGGCTGAAGAGGTAATCACATATCTGGAAGTAAACTTTCCTAAATTGAGGATAGCCGGGCATCATCACGGGTACCTTACTGCTGAATCATCCGAGGTGGTTGTTGAGCTAATCAATGAAAGCAATGCCGATGTAGTTTTAGTCGCGATGGGCGCCCCAAAACAAGAAATTTGGATCAATGAACATAAATCAAAAATAAATTCTCGCCTTCTGGTCGGAGTGGGGGGGCTATTTGATTTCTATTCAGGCAATGTGAGTCGAGCACCAGTGTGGCTTAGAGGTCTATCTTTAGAGTGGGTATGGCGACTGATGATGCAGCCCCAGGATAAAGCCAAACGCTACCTTGTTGGGAACCCTTTGTTTTTGTTTAGAGCCTGGCGAAATACAAAACTAAGAAAACCTCAAATAGGCTTTTTACAACAATTGCAAAAAAAATTTTGGCGAGCACGAATTTACGCGACGGCTTACATTCAAAGGTGTATCAATATTGCCGTTGCGTCAGGTATGTTGTTTATGCTGTCACCTCTGCTCTTAGTCACAGCATTCTTGATCAAACAAGAATCTCCGGGGCCCATTTTTTTTCGACAAACAAGGGTGGGTAAAAATGGTAGACAATTTTCCATGTACAAGTTTCGCTCTATGTTCATTGATGCAGAAGCGAGGCTTGCAGAACTCAAAGACGATAATGAATCAGAAGATGGGATTATCTTCAAGCTTAAAGAAGACCCAAGAATAACGCGGGTCGGCCGTGTTATCCGCAAGATGTCAATTGATGAATTGCCGCAATTGGTTAACGTGCTAAATGGCTCAATGAGTCTGGTTGGCCCACGGCCACCGCTACCAAGTGAGGTGGCTCTTTATGATTCACCGCAAAATTATCGCTTGCAGTGCACACCTGGAATCACTTGTATTTGGCAAGTTTCAGGCCGCTCAGATATTCCGTTTAAGCAGCAACTCCAAATGGACATTGCATACATTCAAAGAAAATCGATCTTGACTGATATTGCAATCTTATTAAAAACTGTACCTGCCGTGCTTCTTGCACGTGGCGCG
>CAJQNM010000659.1 GCA_905479665.1 uncultured Saprospiraceae bacterium | reverse complement strand
CAGAGGATTTGAATTTTTCAAGACCTGGAAGGACGGTGGATCTTTCGCGAAAAATGATTAAGTTAATTAATGAACACGCATTGGATGTGTGTATTGAATATCAGACTCTATCCAATGTGGTTTTAACCCATTGTTTGCGAACTCAAGGGGCTAAAGCCGCCTTGGAATGAGTTTCTTTATTTTGGATACGACCCTAAGTTAGTTAGGAATAAGATATAAATTACCGAAGATCGAGTTACCTTGATAGTGGGCAAATCAGGCCTGAAGAAATATTAACTATATAATGTATACTAATGTATACGATGATTTATCATACCCCTAACTTAGAGGAAATCCCGCTCCGAACGGCACTTGATATACTCTTCTGCAACTAAGCCTGATCTTTTGTGACCGCTCACGTCACTTCATTAATTTATCTCAAGCCCAATTCCACAGCGCTCTGGATACAACATATTTATGTCGTGGCCTTTCGTTGTTGCCAAATTCGTTAGTTGCAATTAATCACAAAAGTCGATGTGTTTTCATCAAAACCATCCACAACCAGGTAGTGAGTTTGGGAGCGCCTGTGTAGTGCCATGATGCTGTTTAAGTCGACCTTGCTTAATTCAAACTCAACCTAATCTTCTATTTAAGATTTTTTTCAAGATGTAAAAATTAAGGCGGAGATACTCCTCTGGAAAAATTACTAGGAAACCTAACTGCTGCCAGCACAATAGATGAATCTCCAGGAAAAATACTAATTTGTCTTACCCATCCTAGTTTTCGGTTGAGATCCAAAAACTTCAATTGATCATCTATTTTTTCCCAACTAACCGGCTCTGGCAAACTGTCAAAACCAGAACCGATTCTTTTTTTTTCTATGACATGATGCTCATCGTATAACTGTATGAGCAGCTGATTCATTGCATTTGCACTTAATACAATAACCGATTCTTTGACAGTATCCCCTCCGAATGGACCACTTTCAAGTATTCTCTTCGATACGGAGCACTGATCATGGTCAATCTCTAAACCAGTCCAAGAGGTGAATTTATCGAGTACTTTCTGCTTTTCCCGCTCTTGATTTAAGCAACTAGTACAGGAAAAAAGAAAAATCAAGAAAAAAGCTCTTACTACCATTAGGGATAATATACTTTATAATCTCTTGCTCTTGAGAAAAGTGAAGCGAAATAGACGCCATTTGTTTTCTTTTCATTGGCTGCTGAACGCCATGAGCCACAATTATCGATGCATCTAAGTTGAGCGTATCTATTTCATCGCACATTCCAAGATCAGGTTGCACCAGCGATCAAAAATATATCTCGATCTGCCCAAATGATCAAATACTCTTGGCCCACAATCCGGGTGCCATCTGGAAGTCTCCAGTACTTCAGAATCTGCATCTCACCTACACCATACTATCATCCCGTTGAGGGTCTTTAAATTTCGATTAGATGTAGTTAGTACTTATCTTATGGGCTTGAATAAGTAGGCACCGCCTATAAAAGGCTTCTTTTGAATAAACCTAATACAAACTATACGCGAAGTGGTCGTATTTCGATCGCCTACCAAACTTTTGGTGACGGACCAAGAGATCTTGTCTATGTCCCCGGTTGGGTATCGAACATCGATCTCATGTGGAGAAATCCCGAACTATCTAGCTTTTTATCCAAACTAGCTAAACATGTCCGCGTTATCCTCTTTGATAAACGCGGCACAGGTCTATCTGATCGGGTCACGGAATTATCTACCCTCGAGGAGCGTATGGATGACATCCGTGCTGTCATGGATGCAGTGGAATCAGAGAAGGCCATCCTCTTCGGGCATTCAGAGGGAGGCTCTGTGAGTGCTTTGTTTGCAGCGACATATCCACACCGCACCGTTTCTCTGATCACTTTTGGAGTATTTGCTAAAAGGCGTCGCTCGGAAGAGTATCCCTGGGCTCCTTCCGACGATGCCCGTGAAAAGGTATACGACATGATCGAATCCAGCTGGGGGACCAATCGCATGGATCTCGCTTCCTTGGCACCATCGATGGCTGGCAATACCGTCTTTATGGACTGGCTGGCCAACTACTTTCGATCTGGTGCCAGTCCCAGCGCGGCCCTCGTGCTCACTAAGATGAATACCGATGTCGATATCATAGACATTCTGGATACCATCACGGTGCCTACCCTGCTGCTTTATCGCACGGATGATATTGATGTCAGTATCGAAGAAGGCAGATTTATTACAGAACGAATCAAGGGTTCCAAATTCATAGAGTTCCCTGGCAATGATCATCTCTTCTGGGTAGGTGATGCAGATGTAGTCCGACGAGAAATGGTGCGCTTTATCTCGAGGAGCGGTGATCGGCAAGTCTACGACCGAGTCTTGGCCACTATCTTGAAAATAGCTGTACACAAACCCAGTCAGATCGGGGGTACCTATAAGGCGATCATCAGCGACCAATTGGGCGATAAAGTCGAGCAAATTATCCACGACCACGTGAATCAATACCGTGGTGTATATGCTGGGGCCCAGGGAGAATCAAGAACGGCCACTTTTGATGGACCCAGCAAGGCTGTACACTGTGCTATGGAAATCAAAACTTCGATTGGTCAATTGGAGTTGACGGTTTGTCAGGGGGTACACATCGGAGAATGTGTGCGCAATGAACAAGACGGACTCGGAGGCAGGGCAGTCAGCGTGGCGGATGAGCTCTTGTCAAGTGGTTCAGAAGGAGATATTCTCATTACCCAAACAGTGCAGAACCTACTTTCTGGTGCGGGTCTCGAGTTTCGCCACCATGGATATGCTCCAGGGTTTGACCATAGGAGAATAGAGATTCTCGCTTTGCACGAAGGTGTTGATAGCCTCGACCCTCTGGAGGATGCCCTGATGACAGATCTCATCAAAGGGTCTTCGGCCAAAAACTACTCGCTCTTAGAAAATGTCATACAAAGTATCGAAGATCACCTTGGAGACGAAGATTATGACATTCAGGCTCTTTGCCGAGAGGTTGGGGTAAGCCAAAGACATTTGCAACGCAAGCTCAAATCGATTACAAACAAGTCACCGAACCAATTGATACGTTCGGTCCGACTGCACCGCGCCAAAGAAATGATCCTTTCAAGAAAAAAGTCAATCTCTGAAGCTGCCTACCTCACCGGATTCAACGGTGTCTCATACTTCACGAAGTGCTTTAAGAAGGAGTTCGGGCAGAAGCCCTCCGAATTATAACTTCCAATTGGCTCCGCTCCGAAGCGTCTCACGACTTTCGAGAGTCGCGGACCGGCAAATTTTTGACGGTGTCGCGGTACCGCGGGAACAAAAGCGGCCGCTTTACTAATTTCTTAACGGGCTTGGAAGCAAAAAATCCTTGCTCTCCCAAACCCTAAAATTCGTAAGGCGGAATAATTACCTAGTATCGTCTGAATGTAACATAGGACGGGGTTTCGAAATAGAACCTAAAGAGGCCTTAGCAAAGACAGAGTAGCCCTTTTTCAAAGGCAGCTCGTACGAGCCCAGACCTGCAACTCACATCTAATTCTCTGCACATCTTGCGAATAATCTCTAGGATCTCTTCCTCTGGCAACTTCGACTCCAACGACATTTCAGTGATATCATATTCAAAGGCGATCATATGGACGATTTCCAGCTCTTTCTCGCTGTATCGAGAGGTTCTCAGTGCCTTTGGATTTACATGAGTCAACATTGGGTTCCGAACTAATACGGATGTAAAGATACGGTCGCCATTGGTATCGGGATAGCACAAATCCGCCATCCTGATTCATTTCTCGGTACAAATCCGCCAAGCACATTGGCGGAAATGTGATAGTAATTGGCGGAAATCTACTGCCCGCTGAGCTTGACCAGATCTACTTTTGATCCGAAATCAAGATCAAAAAAATGAAGCACATCATAGCTAGACTTCTGTTTGCATTCATCCTAATGACATTATTGGGTATTACCATGAATCGATCATTGGCGCAAGAAATTGGACTCAATGATTTTCGCATCAGTTTTATGGGCGGTACAGGCGACAAAGATTTTGATGCCCGTCAACCTGACATTGCCTACAATCCCACCAGCGATCAATATCTCGTTGTGTGGAGAGCAGATGACATTGACCCTTCCCTAGTTGACAATGAATTTGAAATTTTTGGGCAACTTCTCAATGCCGATGGATCTTTGTCCGGATCTCATTTTCGCATCAGTGACATGGGAAGCGATGGGCTGCCTCCGGTCCAAGCTGATGATTTCACAGCAGATCAACCAGCTGTCGCTTACAATTCTGACCAAAATAATTTCCTGGTCGTTTGGCGGGGAGAGGATGATACGGGAGACTTGGTAGATCGGGAAACGGAAATCTATGGTCAGCTCATTACCAGTGCGGGATCTGAGACTGGGCCCAATGACTTTCGCATCAGTCAGGTGGCCGAAGATGGAGATATCGGTAGAGATGCTATAGAACCACAAGTGGCTTACAACTCGGCCCAGGATGAATTTTTAGTCGTTTGGGAAGCGAACGATGACCAATTTGGTCGGTCAATTAATGAGCGGCAGATTTATGGACAGCGCGTCAGTTCAGCAGGCTTAGAAATTGGTGTTCAGGATTTCAATATCAGCAACTTGGCTCTTAGATCCATTCAACCCAGTGTAGTTTACAATCCAGAAAGTGACAACTATTTGGTCACTTGGTCAGGTCGTGACATTATTGTACCCAATGGTGGAAGTGAATCTGAGATCTATGGCCAAGTGCTCTCAGCGATTGGGGAGGAAATCGGGGAGGATGATTTTCGGATTAGTTTCATGGGGCCAGATGGCGACAATGCCTTTGGGGCGTTTGGACCAGATATAGTTTTCAATGCGATAGACCAAACCTACATGGTGGTCTGGTCGGGAGACGACAACACTGGCCCTTTGACAAATGACGAATTTGAAATTTTTGGCCAGCTTCTCGAGAAGAGTGGATCGCCGATTGGATTTAATTTTCGCATCAGTGATATGGGGCCGGATGGTGACGAGGACTTTACAGCAAGATCAGTCAAAGTGGCACATAGCTCCACGAAAAATCAATTTCTGGTCGTCTGGGATGGTGACGATGACACTGACGATCTGATCGATGGCGATGTAGAGATTTTCGCTCAGCACCTAAATGCAGAAGGCGGTGAGATCGGAGAAAACGACTTTCGCATCAGTGACATGGGCCCAAGCGGTAGCGGTTTTTTTGATACGGACTGTCCAGCAGTCGCTTACAATCACCAAGCAGATGAATACCTGACGGTGTGGGAAGGGGAAGATGATGTAAATGGTCTCGTGGATAATGAA